>DASXMC010000458.1:0-10273 GCA_036495885.1 Allostellaceae bacterium
GCAATCCGGACGGACTGCCGGAGGGCGCGGTCAACACGCAGGGAAATCCCTCGAGCTTCACCGATCCCGGCTCCAACAATCCGGCGATCACGACCCAGTTTCCCGGTGCCTTCTCACGGCCGGCGACAAATGTCGGCGATCTCCCGATATTCTGGGCGTCGTTCAACAATGGGCCGCGGCGCATACCGGCGAGAATGCTGCGCTCGGGCTGTACCTCTCACTCGTGGCGCTCCTCTCGCTCGTCGCCGGTCTCGCGCTGAAGCACTGCGGCGGTCGGATTCACGCGTCCAAGCAAGGAGCTGGCATGAGCATGAACACGGTCTCTTGGATCTCCATGTCCGAGCTGCAGACAGCTCTCGTACAGGCACTTGGCCCCGAGAGCGTCGTCTCCGAGGCGAGCGTTCTCGAAGCTCACGCCGGCGACTGGAGCGACGTAAAGAAGGAACGGCCCTCGATCGTGTTGGTCCCCCGGACACCCGCGCAAGTCGCTCAGGCGCTGAGCGTACTGAGCAAGTCGAACCAGAGAGTAGTCGTTCAGGGCGGCCTAACCGGGCTCGTAGGTGGCGCGACTCCCCGGCAAGGTGAAGTGGCACTTTCACTGGCAAAGCTGAACCGGATCGAGGACTTCGACCGCACCGCCGGTACGGTCACTGCCCAAGCCGGTGTCACGCTGGAGCAGCTGCAATCGCATGTCGAGGCAGAGGGCTGGTTCTTTCCTCTGGACATCGGCGCTCGCGGCTCGTGCCACATCGGCGGCAACGCCGCGACGAATGCCGGCGGAAACCGGGTCGTCCGCTATGGAACGATGCGCGATCTCGTCCTGGGACTTGAAGTCGCTTTGCCTAACGGCACTCTCGTGACGATGCTGAATCGGGTGACCAAGAACACCACGGGCATCGATCTCAAGCAAATCTTCATCGGCTCCGAAGGAACCCTGGGCGTTATCACGCGACTGGTCCTGAAACTGTCGCCCCGGCCGCCATCGGCGAACACGGCCCTGTGCGCGCTTGCTTCGTTCGAGTCAGCGGTGCGCCTGCTCAATGAGCTCCGAAGGAGTCTTCCAACGCTCTCCGCCTTCGAGCTCATGTGGGACGACTTCATGACCGCTGCTCTGGAGATGCGCAAGTTGACGCGCCCGTTTTCGACAGTCCATCCCGTCTATGTGCTCGTCGAGACACTCGGCTCGTCCTATGAGAGCGACCAACAGTTGCTCGATCAGTGCCTCGAGCGTGCGCTCGAGATGGAGCTCGTCACCGATGTGATCGTCGCGCAATCGCTCGAGCATGCTCGGCGCTTGTGGGAATACCGCGAGTCCATTGGCGAGATGCTGTCGCAACTGAAGCCGCATGCCGCCTTCGACATTGGAATTCCGATGTCGTCGATGGAACGTTTCGTGAGCGCGGTACGCGCGACGCTATCGGAGCGCTTCCCGCGGCAACGGCACCTGTTCTTTGGCCATATCGGCGACGGAAACCTGCATGTTCTGTCGGGGCCATACGAAGCCGAGGACATGGTTCACGAGGTGGAGCGCGCTGTCTACCTTGCCACACGAGAAGCGGGCGGCTGCATTTCGGCCGAGCACGGAATCGGAGTGATCAAGAGGGAGTTCCTGCGTTTGAGTCGATCACCTGAAGAGCTGCATCTGATGCGCGGTCTCAAGCAACTCTTCGATCCGGCGCACCTGCTCAATGCAGGCAGGATGTTGTGACTGAGAAGAGGACCACCAAGCCGCGACGCAACGCATCTGCGATCCCGAGGCGGTCGATGCGATGGCCAAGCGCGACCAGCTCGCGATGATCCGGCGTCTAGGTGGTCTCGACATCGCCTCGGCGATGGGCGCCGGCCGGCGCGACGCCCGCCTTGCACTGACCGCCTCTGCCCACGGGAACACTGACCAGGAAGAGCCTCATGACTGACCGTATCGAAAACCCAATGGGACTGATGGGCTTTGAGTTTGTCGAGTTCGCCTCGCCTACCCCGAACATCGTCGAACCCGTCTTGGAGACGCTCGGCTTCTCGCTGGTGGCGCGACACCGCTCGAAGGACGTCCTCCTGTACAGACAGGGCGAGATCAATTTCATCGTCGATCGCGAGCCAAAGAGTGCCGCCGCGTACTTCGCTGCCGAGCACGGACCCTCGGCGTGCGGCCTTGCGTTTCGTGTCAAGGATTCGCACAAGGCCTACGAGCGCGCATTAGAGCTCGGTGCGCAGGCGTTGGAGATGCCGACCGGGCCGATGGAGCTGAGGTTGCCCGCGATCAAAGGCATCGGCGGCGCGCCGCTTTATCTGATCGACCGTTTCGCCGAGGGCATGTCGATCTACGACATCGACTTTGAGTTCATCGAAGGCGTCGATCGCCATCCGGCGGGGCTCGGACTGCGCGTCATCGACCACCTGACTCACAACGTTTACCGCGGGCGCATGGCGCACTGGGCGGCGTTCTACGAGCGTTTGTTCAATTTCCGTGAAATGCGCTATTTCGACATCAAGGGTATACACCGGGCTCACGTCGCGGGCGATGGCGGCGCCCGACGGCATGATCCGCATTCCGCTCAATGAGGAGGCATCGAAGAGCACCGGGCAGATCGAAGAATTCCTGATGGAGTTCAATGGCGAGGGCATCCAGCACGTTGCGTTGCTGACCGATGATCTCGTTGGCACCGTCGATAAGCTGAAGGCGACGGGCGTGCCGATCATGGACCCGCCCCCGGCGACCTATTACGAGATGCTCGAGCAACGCTTGCCCGGACACGGTGAGGACGTGCCAGCCTTGCAAGCGCGCGGCATCCTGATCGACGGCGTGGTCGCCAATGGGCGGCAGCGGCTCGCGCTGCAGATCTTCTCGCAGACGCTGCTTGGTCCGGTGTTCTTCGAGTTCATTCAGCGTAAGGGCGACGATGGCTTCGGTGCCGGCAATTTCAAGGCTCTCTTCGAGAGCATCGAGGCCGACCAGATCAAACGTGGCGTCGTCGGCTCGGCCGCGTAAGGGACCGGACCTGTGGTTGCGACCTATGCCTCGGCAATCTGGCGCAAGAGTCCAAACGCGCCAGCGCCCGGGACCTCACTGAGCCCGCTCAGCGAGATCCCGGAGGGCAACGCCCCAGGAGTTCTGTTGCGCCGAGGAGCCGTGGATCTTCTCGATATTGGTCGTCCGTCGCGAGGACGCGGCGCCGGCCTATCTGATGCCCGTCCGCATGTTTTTCAGCCGCTTACCTACCGCAGCGCCCGCGTGCTCAGCCGCGACAGCGACCGCCTCGTGTGCTCGAACCACTTCGCCGAGTTCGCCGTCGAAGATGGTCGCGTTCTCTCGGGGCCGGCGGATCCCGCCTGTGCTTTGACGCCGGCGCCGGTCTGCGTCGACGGGGACGGATCGCTCGTTTATCGGCGAGCCGAACTGAGATGCCACTTTCGAGGGAGAGTGCCATGACCATGTCCATGTCGGAGCCCGTCGCCCGTTCCGGCGAGGCCGGGCAGAGGCTGCGTTATCAATCCGGCTTCGGTAACGAGTTCGCCACCGAGGCGCTCCGGGGTGCGCTGCCCGTCGGCCGCAATTCACCGCAGCGCGTGCCTTACGGTCTGTACGCCGAGCAGCTCTCGGGCACAGCTTTTACCGCGCCCCGGGCGGCCAATCGGCGCTCTTGGCTCTACCGCATCCGACCGGCGGCCATGCACCACCCATTTCAGGATATCGGAAACGGGCGGCTTACGAGCTGCTTCGGCGAGGTGCCGACTTCACCGAATCAGTTGCGTTGGGACCCGCTGCCGATCCCATCCCAGCCGACCGACTTCGTCGATGGCCTCGTCACCTGGGCCGGAAACGGTGATCCTCGAATGCAGCTCGGCTGCAGCATCCACCTTTACGCCGCCAACCGTACCATGGCCGACCGCTTCTTCTACAGCGCCGATGGCGAGCTTCTCATCGTGCCACAGGAAGGTCGGCTGCATGTTGCCACCGAGCTGGGCGTCTTTGCGGTGGAGCCGCAGGAGATCGCCGTCATCCCGCGCGGAGTCCGCTTCAGCGTCGAACTGCTCGACGGCACCGCGCGCGGCTATGTCTGCGAGAACCACGGCGCGCTGTTGCGGCTGCCCGATCTCGGGCCGATCGGTTCCAACGGCCTCGCTAACCCGGGCGATTTCCTGACGCCGGCGGCGTCATTTGAGGACCGCG
Organism: Allostellaceae bacterium; assembly: GCA_036495885.1. Lineage (GTDB taxonomy): Bacteria > Pseudomonadota > Alphaproteobacteria > ATCC43930 > CGMCC-115725 > AP-15. The sequence goes on from DASXMC010000458.1 coordinate 4,169, forward strand.
AGGGTCGCTTCGAACTGGTGGCGAAGTTTCTCGGCCGGCTCTGGTCGGCGGAGATCGATCACTCGCCGCTCGACGTCGTCGCTTGGCATGGCAACTACGCCCCCTACAAGTATGACCTGAGGCGATTCAACACGATCGGCTCGATCAGCTACGACCATCCCGACCCGTCGATCTTCCTGGTGCTGCAGTCGCCGAGCGATACGGCCGGAGTAGACAACGTCGATTTCGTGGTCTTTCCGCCGCGCTGGCTGGCAATGGAGGACACCTTCCGGCCGCCCTGGTTCCACCGCAATGTCGCCAGCGAGTTCATGGGCCTGATCCACGGTGTGTACGACGCCAAGGCGGAGGGCTTCGTGCCAGGGGGCGCCAGTCTGCACAACTGCATGAGCGGGCATGGGCCGGACGCGGAGACCTTCACGACCGCAAGCGCGGCAAACACGACGCGGCCGCAGCGCGTTGCAAACACGATGGCATTCATGTTCGAGACGCGCTGGGTGATCCAGCCGACCCGTGTCGCGCTGGAGTCCGCACTGTTGCAGGCGAATTACGTTACCTGCTGGCAGCGCCTGAAGAAACACTTCTATCCGACGACCCGCGTTGGGGGGTGATCGAATGCCGTACGCCGCTCCGACCAAACGGTTGCGCTTATGCGCGCCGAGAAACTCGCTTTTCTCGCTCGAGGCTCTGCCGATCGAATGTCGCGCGCGTGATCAGCGCAGCGACAGGGGGGCTCGGCCATGAGGAAGCAGAGGCCGACACCTCGGCAGAGCCTGCTCGCGCTGCGGCCGTACCAGGCTGCCGCGGCCGGGCGCGTTCTGCCGCGTCATAATCTCTCCGCCAATGAATCGTGCCTTGGCCCGAGCTCTGCGGCAATTGAAGCCGCGGCTGCTGCCTGCCGGAACCTCGAGCTTTACCCCGACGGCGGCTCGACGTCCCTTCGCAAGATGCTAGGCTCGCGCTTCGCACTGGATCCCGAGGCGATCGTGTGCGGCGCCGGTTCGGAAGAGCTGATCTCGCTAATCGTACAGGCTTACGCCGAACCAGGCGACGAGGTTTTGTTCAGCCAACACGGCTTCATCAAGTATGAGCTTGCGACGCACGCCGGCGGCGCGGTTCCGATCCGAGCACCCGAGACTGACTTCACGGCGAACGTCGACGCTCTGATCGAAGCCGTGACACCGAGGACGCAGATCCTCTTCCTCGCAAATCCCAATAACCCGACCGGCACTTTCGTACCTGCCTGCGATGTCCGCCGCCTCAGAGAAGAGCTGCGCCAAGACATCCTGTTGGTCGTCGATGCCGCGTATGCCGAATACATCAGTCGCGCCGATTACGACGATGGGTTGATGCTGGCGCGCGAGACGTCAAATACGCTCGTTCTCCGGACTTTCTCTAAAATCTACGGCCTCGCCGGTCTCCGAATCGGTTGGGGGTTCGGCTCGCGGGCGCTGATCGATACTCTGAACAAGGTTCGCGGAGCGTTCAACGTGAGCGCGATCGGGCAAGCCGCAGCCGCAGCCGCGATCCACGACCTCGATCATCAAAGTCGGGCGCGGCAGCACAACGACCGCTGGCTGCCCTGGTTATCCGATCGCCTTGCCGGGCTCGGCTTAATGGTGGTGCCGAGTGTCTGCAACTTCGTGATGGTTCGGTTTACCGATCCCGCAACGGCCCAAGCTGCCGAGCGGGCGCTTTCGGCGCAGGGCGTCCTGGCGCTGCGGTTGGCCGGCTACGGTCTGCCGGAGGCGTTGAGGATCACGGTCGGCACGGCAGAAGCCAACGAGGCCGTTATCGCAGCGCTCGCGCAGGCCGGGTTGTCGGCGCGCGGCATTCCGGGACAGCGAAGGAGCGTCGTGACGGAGAAGCTCGAACAGGGGGTCAAGCGCGAGCTGCTGGCCACTCTCGCAAACTGGCGCCATGACCCGCAGCGGGATGCGGTGACCCGCGAATTCGCCTTCGCAGATTTCGCGGAGGCCTTCGCCTTTATGACGCAAATCGCGCTCGTCGCGGAACGTAGCGATCATCATCCCGCATGATTGAACGTCTGCAACAAGGCCGCAATCACACTTACCACCCATGACGTCGGTGGCCTTTCACAGCGTGACATCGATCTCGCCCGCTATGCGGATCGAGCCTTCGAGCGTTTCAAAGGACCGAAATGAGAACGCCGCCTCGGGCGCGCAGCGCTAGCAACTAGGAACTAGTGGAAGTAGGTCATCATGCAGCCACAAATCTCGGAGATCACGAAACACGGCGCCGCAGCCGGCGAAGCCGGGCGGCCGAAGCGCGCGGACTGGACCATCGACCAGGGTTGGGAAGACTACATGGCTGACGAGCACGCCGTTTGGAAGACGCTGTTCGAGCGGCAGACGAAGCTGCTCCCCGGCCGCGCCTGCGACGAATTCGTGCGAGGGATGCGCGCGCTTCCGATCGGCGCAGATCAGATTCCCGACTTCCGGCGGCTGACCGAGGTGCTGATGAGGAACACCGGTTGGCAGGTCGTTGCGGTGCCGGGCCTCGTCCCTGACGAGGTTTTCTTTGATCACCTCGCTAATCGCCGGTTTCCGGCCGGACAGTTCATCCGCAAACGCAACCAACTGGATTACCTCGAGGAACCGGACGTCTTTCACGATGTCTTCGGCCATGTCCCCATGCTCATGAACCCGGTGATTGCCGACTACATCCAGGCCTATGGCGTCGGCGGCTTGCGCGCGCAAAAGCTCGGGGTTCTGCCGAATCTAGCACGGGTCTACTGGTACACCGTCGAATTCGGGCTGGTGACCCAGTCGGATGGACTTCGCATCTACGGTTCGGGCATCGTGTCATCTTACACGGAGACCGTTTTTGCTCTCGAAGATCCGTCCCCCAACCGGATCCGGTTCGATCTCGAACGGATGATGCGCACCCGGTATCGGATTGACGATTTCCAGGAAACCTACTTCGTCCTCGGCGATCTTGCCGAGCTGCTGGAGCTCGCCAGAATCGACTTCGCACCGAGGTACGAGCGGGTCAAGCGACAGCCTGATCTTGAACCCGGCGAGGTCTTGGCGAGCGATGAGGTGATCAAGCGTGGAACCGGTCGATACCACGCTGCCAGGTGGCGGGAGAATTGACTTGAAGTTTATGAATAGCACCGTCCTGGTGACTGGTGCGGCCGGCAATCTCGGCCGCGCGGTCGCCGATGCCTTTGCCGAGCGTGGCGCCAATCTCGTTCTGGTCGATTTGCGGCGGGAGAAATTGGAGAAAAGCTTCGGCGCAGAGAATGAATACCGCCTGTTTGCGCCGACCGACCTGCTCGACGCGGCACAGGTCGCCGCGACCGCGAGGCGATCTCCTGGGTGGCGACGACCGGCGGCATCAGCAGCAGCGACATCCGCGATTTGATGACCCTGCCGCTCGGGCAGAGCGAGAAACGCGAGCGGCGTCTTCGCGCGCGCCCTGTCGCGCGCCACCCCACGAAAAAGCCCCGCCGGCAGTGGCAAGGCCTCGGTGCCGCGACCCTCCATCAGGGCCCGGCAGCCATACGCCGCGATCGGCCGGCAGAGCAGCACCGCCAGATCCTCGACGGCGCGGACGAAGGCGGCTGCTTCCGCGCGCTCCGCGAGAATGGAAGGCGAGGGCGAATCGCTAAGCGCCGCGATGATCACCGCTTCAGACTGCGCGACATCGCGCCAGGCTTGGGCGATGAGCTCGGCGATTTCGGGAGCGATCGGCTCGCTCGCATAGTACCAAAGGGGATCGGATGGATCATCGACGCGGCGAGGTGCGGGCAGCTGGTCCACGAAACGACCGCACCGACGGCAGACATAGCGGGCGACACCCTGGCACAATTCGAGCCGCCAGCTCCGCCGCGGGCCGCACCAAATCCCACACCAGCCGCAAGATCGGGTCAGCGGTTCCTGATGGGCCTGGCACATCCCGAGAGATCGCGCCCAGGCCTGCCGAAGATAGGTATCGCGACCGGCGGCGACATCGTTGCGAAAACAGCGCCGGCAAGACGCCGGCGCGATGTCGCCCCAGCGCTCGGGCTCGGCAGCGCTACCAAGGCCATCGCTGTATCCGTCCCAGCTGAGCCAATGGCGCGGCCAGGCGGGGCGGATTTCCGCCACATCGAGCGGGCGCAACAGGCCCGGATCGATATGGCAGGCCTCGCCGAGGACCGCGAGAACCGCGGGACCGGCCTGCCAGTCAAGCCGGCGGGTCAGCCGGCCAGGCGGTCGCTGAGGGTGGAGCGCCGCCAACAGCGCCGTGCCGGAGAGGTCATAGCGGTAGGCCGTCCGATCGACCCAGGACGAGATCAGCTCGTCGGGGTAAGGTCGGGGAGCCACGAGCAAAGGCACGATTATGCGGCCCGCCGGCCGAGATTTTGGCGCATCCGTCGCGTCATTGAGACGAGGGGCAACACCAGATCCTGCGCCGCGAAACTCGCTGCGTCGATCCGCTCGGTGCCGCTCTTGATCGCGTTGACGGCAACCACTTCGATCAGCCGGAAGATGCGGTTGGTTACACCGTCGCTCATGGCGAGCACGCGCTTGCGCAGCGTCGGGCTGTCGAGTTCCGAGCGCTGACGCAGCGGCAGGATCGCGGCGAAGCTGGCGAGGAGCCGCCGCAGGGCGTCGTCGTCCCGCCAGCGGGGCAGCTCCAACGCATCGAAGCGCTCCGCCAGTTGGGCATCCGTCAGGATGGCCTGGCGCCCTTCGTCCGTTCCGGCGCAGACCAGCGGCATCTGCAGATCATTGGTGAGAAAGCGCATCGTGTTGAGGAAGACGCGCTGCTGCCGATAGGTGCCGGCAAGCATCGCATGGACCTCGTCGATGATCAGCACCCGGGTGCCCATGGCCCTCAGCAACTCCCGGCAATGGCGGCGCGTTCCCTGCATCCCGTCCGCGCGCCGACCGGGCGCTCCCAGCGCCCGGAACAGCTCGTCGTAGAACTGATCCTCATCGGGTTGCGCCGGCATCTGAAAGGCCACGACCGGCGTTCGGGCGATCCCCGTACCGTGATCGAAGACGGGCGGATGATCGCGCACGAACTTGGCTATGACCTTTGTCTTGCCAACGCCGGTGTCGCCATAGATCAGCATGCATGGCATGCGATCCCGCCGCGGATAGGCGAGGAGATCCTCGAGTGTGGATCGGCGTGGAATAAGGACCCCGTTTAGGGGTGATCGGCATCCAATCGGGACCCCCTGGCGGCGGGTTCACAGTGGCTTCCGTGGGGACATTGGGGGCCGGGACGGGGATGCTGGTGGCGGAGACGATCGCGAAGATCCGGCGCGCGTATTTTGTTCAGAAAAAGGCGATCAAGGTGATTTGCCGGGAGTTTCGGCTGTCACGCAAGGTCGTGCGTAAGGTTATCCGGTCGGAGGCGACCGAGTTTCATTATGAGCGCGGCCGGCAACCCTTGCCGCGGATCGATCCGTGGCGGGAGCAGCTCGACGGGATGTTGCTCGCGAACGAAGGTAAGCCGGGGCGCGAGCGGTTGACCTTGATGCGGGTTTTCGAAGAGCTGCGTGGGCTGGGTTACGCGGGCGGTTACGATTCGGTTCGGCGCTATGCCAAGGCCTGGCGGGTGGCGCGGGGGGCGGCAACGGCAGAGGCCTATGTGCCGCTGAGCTTTGCGCCGGGCGAGGCCTACCAATTCGACTGGAGCCACGAGGTCGTGCTGATCAACGGCACGACGGTCACCGTCAAGGTGGCGCATTTTCGGCTGTGCCACAGCCGGATGCCGTTCGTGCGGGCCTATCCGCGCGAGACCCAGGAGATGGTGTTCGACGCACACAACCGCGCCTTTGCTTTTTACAGAGGCGCCTGCACGCGCGGCATCTACGACAACATGAAGACGGCGGTCGAGACCGTGTTTATCGGCAAGGACCGCCGGTTCAACCGCCGTTTTCTGCGGATGTGCGGGCATCACCTGGTCGAGCCGACCGCCTGCACGCCGGCGGCGGGCTGGGAGAAGGGTCAGGTCGAGAACCAGGTCGGGCTGGTGCGCGAGCGGTTTTTCACGCCACGGCTGCGGGCGGCAAGTTATGAGGAGCTGAACGCTTGGCTGCTCGACCAATGCGTTGCCTATGCCAAGGCGCACCGGCATCCCGAGCTGGCC
>DASXMC010000459.1:0-2726 GCA_036495885.1 Allostellaceae bacterium
TGCAAAACGTGTCGTGGCGGCCCGACAGCGAGCAGGCGGAGGTGAAACGCGGGGCGGAGCTCTTTGGCATCGATCTGGTCGCTTTCGCCAACCGCACGATCGGCGGCCCGATGACGGCCGGCGGCGACGGCCGCGACGACAACGCGATCAACCAGGCCGATCGCAAGCTGAATTGCGTCGGCTGCCATACCCCGATCCAGCTGACCGGGCAGTCGCCCGCCGAGGTCGGGGCGGAGAATCTGAGCCATGTGTGGGGGCCGATCTTCTCGGACCTTCTGCTCCATCACATGCCTGTCATCGATGCGGAGCGCTTTTTACAATCGCCCGGCAATCTGCCGCGCGACCCGCTGGTGATTCGTCGGTTGGCAAATTTTCGCTTTTTCGACACCTTCGATTTGCCGCGCAACCTCGCCGACGATACGTTCTCCAACGCCAAGGCTTCCGCCGAGGGCTCGCAATTCCGCACCGCACCCTTGATGGGGTTGGGCCGGATCGGTCCGCCGTTTCTGCACGACGGCCGCGTCTATCTGAGCGAGTATACGGTCGACAGCAGCGCGTCGAGCACCGGCACGGCGTCGGCCGGCACGGTGACGACAAACCGCTGGCAAACCAATGCGCCGCTGGTCGTGAACAGCGTCGATAGCGCCCTTCTCGCCGCGATCGAGCTCCACGACCTGCCGGCCCCCGACGACAGAAATACGCCGCGGCTGCCGGGAGCCGGCTGTCCGGTGCCGTCCAAGGGGTCGACAAGCAATATCGATTACGGCTCCTCGCCCCAGGACGTGGTCTGCCCGCCCTATAACAGCACGACCTCGCAAACCAACCGGAGCGACGCGGCCGAGGTGATCTACCGCTTCCGCGAGCTGAGCCCCGCCGACCAGCAGGCGGTAATCGAGTTCCTCAAGCAACTCTGAAGAGGGCGCTCAGCATCGGCAATGTCGAGGGTCGAACGCCCGCTCTCGACATTACCGCCGTTCGTCAAATCGCCGCCATGAAGCCGGTCCTCGGGGGCCTTTGTTTGTCCGGCGCTCAGCACCAGCCCAGCTTGCGGTGCGTTTCGAGCCAGCCGAGCATGATGCGGTTGAAGGCCTCGGGTGCCTCGACATTCGGGAAGTGCCGCATTTGGGCGATCTCCTCGTAGCGCGCACCGGGGACGAGGCTGGCGAGCCGGCGGTTTTCAGCGGCGGGCGTGCCGGCATCCTCCTCGCCGCAGACGACCAGCACCGGCAAACGCAGCGATGCCAGCCGCGGTACGAAATCGAAATCGAGGATCGCCGCGGCACAGCCGAGATACCCCTGCGGTGTCGTGCCGATGACGGTGTCGCGCAATTGTTGCCAGCGGCCGGGGTTTTTGGCGCGAAAGGCCGGGCTCAAATAGCGGTCCATGCTGGCCTCGGCGATCGGCTCCAACGAATTCGCCGCTTTCACCGCCGCGATCCGCGGGCCCCAGAGCTCGGCCGCCCCCGGCGGGCTCGCCGGCAATGTGTCGCACCACAATGCCGAGACCAGCTTGTGCGGATACTCGAGCGCGAAAGCCTGGCCGATCATCCCGCCGATCGACAGCCCGATGTACTGTACCCGCGTAAGCCCCAGCGCATCGAGCACCGCGGCGACGTCCCCGGCCAACTCACGCATCGCGTAATCGCCGGCTACCGGATCGCTGCCGCCATGGCCGCGCATGTCGAGCCGCAGCACGCGAAACCCGGCACCCAGCAGCGCCGGCACCTGCTCGGCCCAGCTGCCTCCATCCGAGGCGAGCGAATGGGTGATGCACACGGCGGGGCCGTCCTCGGGGCCGGCGAGATCGTAATAGAGGCGGCGTCCAGCGAGCGGCAACAACATGACCTATCCTCCATATTTGACGACACCTGCGGCTTGACCCCCGCGGGCGGGTTAGGGAACCATGACCGGCACGCCGGCAAAAAGGGGATGGGCGAGAAACAGGACGGCATAGAGCAGCAACGCCGCAAGCGGCCGCAACAAGCCGATATCGCGCCAGCGCAAGCGAGTGCGGCCGGTCATCAGCGCCGCGAACGGTATATTCGAGGTGATGTTCGCGAGTCGTTGCCAATTGCTGCCGAGGGCAAGCTGCTTTTTGCGATCGATCAGCACCGTGCCGCCGAGCGCCAACGCCCCGATCACGCCAAAGAACCAGATCGAAGCGAGATCGCCATTGGCGACGAAATGGCTCACCGCCCACAGCCCGATCGCCCACATGACCGGATGCCGGGTAACGCGCATGATGCCGGGGGCGGGGTCGTCGGCGCGAGACGAGCGCTCCATGCCGACCGAGGTCGGGTTCGGGGTCGAATAACCGCTGACCAGCAACAGCGAGGCGAGGGGCATAAGTACAATCGGCACCCAAGCGGCCCAGGGCGGTGGCGCCCAGACCGCGATAAATGGTGCGCGCACATAAGCAAGGACAAACCAGGCGAAGGTGACAAGACTGGTCAAGGAATAGATCAGCAGAAAGCCCTGCTCGCCGATCTGGTCGCGCAACGACCCGCGCAAGCGGGTGCTCGACAACAGCGTGTGCGATCCAAAAAAGGCGATCCCCCCGATCACCAGCGATGCCAATGTATGCGTCATATCCCGGCTTCCCCAGGGCCCGGGCAGGAGGGCTCGGGCAAGGCGGCGATCAGGCCGGCCAAATAAGCGAGCAGCCGCTGCGGGTTGCCGGTGATCTGCACCACCTTGTGCCGCGAGGCGGTGCCGGAAACGATCCT
>DASXMC010000460.1:0-2720 GCA_036495885.1 Allostellaceae bacterium
GGCAAGGGTGTTGTCGCCGAGATTACCCGCAGCAATGGTGCCGCGATGTTCCACCGGCTCGACGTATCGAGCGAGGCGGAGTGGCGGGCCGCGGTCGATGCCACGCTTGCCGCTTACGGCCGGCTGGACGTCCTCGTCAACGACGCCGGGCTGTCAGGTAGTGCTGTCGCGGATCTGTTCGACACCGCGGCTTGGGATACTTTGATGGCGATCAACGCACGCGGCGTCTTTCTCGGGATGAAATTCGCCATTCCGGTCATGAAGGCGCAGGGCGGCGGGGCGATCGTCAACATCTCGTCGATTTCCGGCATCACTGGCCAGCACGGGGTCCATGTTGGCTACAATGCCTCGAAGGGCGCGGTGCGGACCTTGACCAAAGCCGCGGCAGTGCAGCACGGCGCGGACAATATCCGGATTAATTCGGTGCATCCGGGGCTTATGCCGCCGATGCGCTCCTCCGGCCGCACCGCTGATCCTGAAGTGCGCGCGCGAATGCTGCGGCAGGTCCCAATGGGCCGCGCCGGCCGCCCCGAAGAAGTCGCCAATGCCGTTCTGTTTTTGGCCTCGGACGAAGCCTCTTACATTACTGGCGCAGAGCTCTGGGTCGATGGCGGCTATCTCGCCACCTAGGAATGCGATTTGAACAGCTGATATCGGCTGTTATCGATCGAGAGTGCTTGCGCGCCGGAAAGGCTGGTGCGACGCGAGTGAAGACCTACGCGGGTAGCGGGATTGGCGCACACAATCCGGCATGCCGCAATGCTGCCATATTGGGGTGTTAGCCGGCCTTTGAGACCGTATTTAGCGATGGCACCGGTTGCGCCCCGGTCATCGGGGAGCTGCGGAGAAAGATGGCTGGCCATTCCCAATTCAAGAACATCATGTACCGGAAGGGCGCGCAGGACAAAAAGCGCGCCAAGGTCTTTACCAAGATCATCCGGGAACTGACGACTGCGGCCCGCACCGGACTGCCCGATCCGGCGGCGAACCCGCGCTTGCGCGCGGCGGTTTTGGCCGCCCGCCAAGCCAATATGCCCAAGGACACGGTCGACCGCGCGATTCGGCGGGGTGCCGGCGGCGAGGGCGATGCCGCCTATGACGAGGTGCGCTATGAAGGCTACGGGCCGGGCGGCACAGCGGTCATCGTCGAGGCGCTTACCGACAATCGCAACCGCACGGCAAGCGAAATCCGCGCTGCCTTCACCAAGGCCGGGGGCGCGCTCGGCGAGACCAACAGCGTTGGCTTTCTGTTTGACCGTGTCGGCGAGATCGTCTACCCGGCCGCGACCGCAAGCGCCGACGAGATGTTCGAAGCCGCGATCGAGGCCGGCGCGGAAAATGTCGACAGCGACGCCGAGCAGCATTTGGTGACCTGTGCGCCGGACGATCTCAACAGCGTGCGCGATTCGCTCGAACAGCGTCTGGGTCCGCCTGCTTCGGCGAGACTGGTGTGGCGGCCGAAAAGCACGGCAGCCGTTAATGAAGAAACCGCCGTCAGCCTGTTCAAGCTGCTCGAGACGCTCGAGGACAGCGACGATGTGCAAGACGTCTATTCTAATTTCGAAGTGGGCGAGGACGTGATGGCGCGGCTCGGGGCCTAATCCGGCGCCGGGGGGTGTCAGACAGGATGCGCGTTTTGGGGCTCGATCCCGGGCTGCGGCACACCGGTTGGGGGGTCATCGATGTCGACGGCAATCGGCTGTCCCATGTCGGCGACGGCGTTGCTCATTCGGCCGCCCACCAGCCGCTTGCCGTGCGGCTCGTGTCGCTGTTCCACGAAATTGGTGCTGTGCTTGAACGTTTTCGCCCGGACGAGGCGGCGGTCGAAGAGAGTTTTGTGAATCGCAACGCGGCCTCGACCTTGAAGCTCGGCATCGCCCGCGGCGTCGTCTTGCTGGCGCCAGCCGAACGCGGGCTCCCGGTCGCCGAATATTCGGCGAACCTGATCAAAAAGGCCGTCGTTGGCGCCGGCCACGCCGACAAGACGCAAGTCCAGATGATGGTGCGCCGGCTTTTGCCGGGGTTCGCGGTCGGCAAGGCTGATGCCGCCGACGCGCTTGCCGTGGCGATCTGCCATGCCCACCACGCCGAGACCCAGCGCGCCTGGAACCTTGCCGCACGGGCCATGCCGGGATGATCGCAAAGCTCGCCGGCATCCTCGACCTTATCGCTGCCGACGGGGCCGTCGTCGACGTGAACGGTGTCGGCTATTACGCCTTCTGTTCTTCTCGCACCCTCGGCCGGCTGCCGCCGGCGGGGGCACCGGTACGGCTGTTGATCGAAACCCATGTCCGGGAGGACCACATTCATCTTTACGGCTTTGTCGATGCTGCCGAGCGCGACTGGTTTCGTCTGTTGACAACTGTGCAAGGAGTGGGCGCGCGGCTGGCGCTTGCGGTATTGTCGGCACTCGGCCCGGACGATCTCCCCCTTGCGATCCTCGCCCAAGATAAGGCCTTGCTGGCGCGCGCCGAAGGGGTCGGGCCGCGGCTCGCCGCACGCATCGTCAACGAATTGCGCGACAAGGCCGGCAGCCTGGCAATTGCGCCGCCGGCCGCGGCAACCGCTTTGGCAACGGTGCCGATCGGCGAGGGTCCGGCCGCCGACGCCGTCTCGGCTCTGGTCAACCTTGGCTACCGCCGCGCCGAAGCGTTTGGCGCGGTGGCGGCGGCGGCCCGCCGGCTCGGCGCCGCAGCACCAGCCGAAGCTTTGATCCGCGC
>DASXMC010000461.1:0-8232 GCA_036495885.1 Allostellaceae bacterium
GGCCGCCGGCGGCGGCTGCGTACACCACACGGCGAAAACTGCAGCAGCCAGCCCGAGCGCCACAAAGCCGCCGTACAGCGCGATCATGCCGAACGCGTTCCGGTACGGCAGCAAAGCGACGACGAAGCTGCCGAGAGCGGCAGCGGCCATCTGCAGAAAGCCCATCAGCCCCGACGCGGTGCCGGCGAGCCGCGGATGGATGCTGAGCGCCGCCGCCATGACCGCGGGCCCGCTCATGCTGTCGCCGATTTCGGCCAGCCCGATGGGCACGAACAGGAGCCAGACGCTGAGAGGGGCCGAGCCTGCCCACAGCGCCATCGCGAGCGCGGCGGCAAAGGCGAGCGCCCGGCCGGCGAGCAGCAGTTGCAAGCTCCCGAAGCGCGGCGCGAACCGCGCCGCCACGGCATTGCCGAGCATGTACGTCGCCATCGGCAGCAAGATCATCCCATAGGTGCTCGGGGGCCGGCGCAGCGATTCCGCCAAGATGTGCGGCGCACTGGCGATGAACGTAAACCACGAGGCGCTTGTGCAGGCGCCGCACACGGCAAAGCCGACAAAGGCGGGCGAGCGCAGTAGCGCCAGGTTGGCCCCCGCCATGCCGGCGAGATCAAGCCGGACCCGCTGCCGGTTGGTCTCGCCGAGCCGGATGACGGTCGCAACAAGAACCACGCCGCCCAACCCGCCGAGCACCGCGAAGACCGCCCGCCAGCCAAACCATTCGGCGAGGTAGGCGCCGAGTGCCGGCGAGATCGCCGGTGCCAGCGTCATCGCCATCATGACCAGCGCCAATCCGCGCGCCGCCGCCTCGCGCTCATAGACGTCGCGGATCATCGCGCGGCTCAGCACGATGCCGGCGCAGGCGCCGAGCGCCTGCAGAATGCGTCCCGCGATCAGCGCCGGCAACGACCATGCGGCGCCGCACAGCGTCGTGCCGACGAGAAACGCCGCGAGACCAGCGAGCAACACCGGACGCCGACCGAAGCGGTCGGAAACCGGGCCGTAGACAAGCTGCCCGGCGCCAATCCCGGCGAGATAGAGGCTTACGACGAGCTGCACATGCGCCGGCGTGTCGGCGAATACCGCGACGAGCACCGGCAAGGCCGGCACGACCATATGCATGCAAGCCGCAGAACGCGAGCGCCGTTATCGCCGACAGCAGCGCAAGCGACGGTGCTGGTCTGTCGCTCATCCGGCGCCGGATCGAAGATCCGCCAGCCGCCGGCGCTGGCTGCCGTCGGGCGCGAAATTACACGGGTCGAGCCAGCGCTCGAAGGCGGCGCGCAGAGGCGGCCAGTCGTGGTCGATGACCGAGAACCAAGTGGTGTCCCGGTTGCGCGCCCGGGTGATCATCGCTTGGCGGAACAGGCCCTCATACTGAAAGCCGAGCCGGACCGCGGCGGCGCGCGACGGCAGGTTCAGCGAATCGCATTTCCATTCATAGCGGCGGTAGCCAAGTTCGTCGAACACCCGGCGCATCATGAGAAACATAGCCTCGGTCGCCGCAGGTCGGCGCTGCAGCCGCGGGCTGAACACGAGGCCGCCGATCTCGATCGTGCCCATCGTCGGCACGCAGTTCTGATAGACCGCGACGCCGACCGCCTGGCCCTGCGCATTGTCGCGGATAGCGTGATAGAGCCGGTCGGGATTGGCACAGGCGGCGTCGAGCCAGGCGCGGTATTCCGGAAGCGTCGCGAACGGACCGAAATTGTAATAGATCCACAGCCGCCCCTCACGACCCTCAAAATTGGCGTCGAACAATTCGGCGGAATGGCGCTCGGGGTCGAGCTGTTCGACCGTGGCGAAGCGGCCGACCATCGAGGTTCTCGGCGGGCGCGGCCGCGGCGACCAGCCCTCGACCGGCCAACCGACCGGCTGGCCCCGCTCATCGCGCTGCGGTTCATGTTCCATGACGCCCGAAAGCCAGCACACGCGTTCGGCGGCGTCAACAAGCTCCCGCTTTGACTTTGTCTGGAGCTTCCCGACAAACTTGTTTGTTCCTGGGAATGGGCTCGGCGAGCAATGAAGATCGCGACCTTCAACGTGAACGGCGTCAATGGCCGCCTTCCGGTGCTGATGCGCTGGCTCGCAGAAGCGAAGCCAGACATCGCCTGCCTGCAGGAGCTAAAGGCCTCAGACGAGAAATTCCCCGAGCCCGCGATCCGGGAAGCCGGTTACCACGCGGTCTGGCAGGGCCAGAAGGGGTGGAACGGCGTCGCTATACTCGCACGCAGCAAGGCACCGATGGAAACGCGCCGTGGCCTCCCAGGCGATCCCGATGATGCGCACAGCCGCTACATTGAGGCGGCGGTAGGCGGGATTCTGATTGGCTGTCTGTATTTGCCCAACGGAAATCCGGCGCCCGGCCCGAAGTTCGATTACAAGCTGCGCTGGTTCGATCGGTTGGCCACGCACGCCGCGGAGCTCCTTGCCATTGGCGTGCCCGTCGTACTCGCCGGCGATTTCAATGTAATGCCCACCGAACTCGATGTTTATAAGCCGGAGCGCTGGGTTGATGACGCGCTGTTCCGGCCCGAAGTCCGACAGGCGTTTCGTGATCTGCTCGCGCAAGGCTGGACCGATGCTGTGCGGGCCCTGCATCCAGGCGAACGCATCTACACCTTCTGGGACTACTTCCGAAACGCATGGGCGCGGAACGCTGGCCTTCGTATCGACCATCTGCTTCTCAGCCCGTCGATTGTCGACCGCTTGGTCGCGGCGGGTGTGGATCCTCAGGTACGCGGTTGGGAGAAGGCGAGCGATCATGCGCCGACCTGGATAGAGCTCGGAGATGCCGGCAGCAGCCGGGTTCGGCGGCGAGCTAGACAATGATGGGCGCTGGGAGGAATGGCCAAGAACGCCAGAAATGTTGGCATCGGAACCGGGGCTCGTTGCCGGTCGCCCCCGCTGCCAGTGCGCTACGATTTTTTTAGGGCTCGCGCTGGCGTTACATTGACCTGGATCAGCATATAGCCGTCCTGCCCACCGCGGTGATCAGGCCCGTTCGAAAAACCGGCGTAAAGTTCAGCGCTCATGCATCCGGAAGGAGGCTGCTTTGGGGCATGAGGACGCGTCCCAGCGGCCGAGGCTAAGCGCCCGCTATCGGTTTGATCAGCCGACTTTCGCCGGAGCACTTGCCGAGGGGCGAGGAGCGCCGCGAGCGGGCCTTCGCGCTTCGCGTGCTCTGCACTCGGATCGTCAGGAAATCCGCGGCCGTCCTCCGGCTTGGCCGCGGCTACTCGGAGCATTCGATGCGCGCGACTTTCATCACCAACGTGCTCGAAAACGGCGCGCAGCTCCGAGACGTGCACAGGGCCGCCGGGCATCATGACCCGCACGGCCTTCCAACAGATCAGTGCTGTACAGAGCTCAAAAAACTCCGGTTCTGAGCTAAGGCTGCGGACCGCTTTCAGCACGATTGGCTGCAATCCTTCACCGCCTCCCGTCGCGTATTCGACAATGGCCTTGCGCACCCGCGGATCCCAGAATTTCTTCAAGTGGAAGCTACCCAGCGGTTTTGGGCGGGAGTCCGCCGCCAAGCGAGAAGGCAGGTTTAGTTTAAACAACCGAAAAACGCCCGGCGCCCAGACTCTGGCAAACGCTCGCGCCACCGGCGCATACTCCCGCCATCAACGAACAAATTCGATCAAGATGGATATTGCCGACAGCACTTGCTTCGCCCGCGCCCGCTTCAGCCTATGATCATGATGAAACTGGTTGGCCGTTGGAATGGCGACGGCCGGGTCGTGGTCGGATATCCAGTGCGGAGGACAAGCTGATGAACACTGCAAGCGAAGACGTAAAGATCCTGACGGTCGCCAGCTGCTCGTTTGTTCGCGACGAGCATCGCTCGCACGTGGTCGTCTCCGGGTCCTATGGCGGCCGGTATAATGCCTTCAATGCGGCCAAATGGGGCGTGCGTGGTGTGATTATGAACGATGCCGGCATCGGCAAGGATAACGCCGGCATCTGCGGGCTTGATTATCTCGACCAGATCAACCTGGCTGCGGCGGCCGCGGATGCGCAGACCTGCCACATCGGCGACGGCGCTCATATCCTCGAGCACGGCATCATCAGCCACGCAATCGCGCGGCCGCGGCCCTTGGCTGCACGTCCGGCCAGAGCGTCCGCGACTGTGCGGAGCTTATGCGCTCGGCAATTGTGCCCTCGGCCGTGCCGCCGAGCATTACCGATGGTGCCCGCTACGTTATGCGCGACGTTCCCGGCGAACCGCGGCTGATCTGTGCCGATTCCGTCGGAATGCTGCAACCTGAGGATGCCGGTCAGATTGCCGTCACCGCATCGCATGGCGCGCTTTCGGGAGGTCGGCCAGATAACGCCATCCCGGCGGAAATCTACGCCGTGTTCTTCAGCGATGCCGGCGGCGGCATGGATGGGGCCGGCATCGCCCGGCTGACTGATCTCGACCAAAAAGGGATCGTCGCCGGCACGACCTCGGCGGACAGCGCCCCGATCGGCGATTCACGCGCGCTCTACCGCGATGGTATCCTGTCGCACGTCAACCGAGCTGCTGCCCGGCTCGGCGGTCGGGTCGGCATGCCACTAAAGGAATTTGTCGACCTGCTGATTCGAAGCATCAAAAGCACAATCATCCTCGACGTCGACCGGCTAGGCCGGCCGTTGCCCGCGGGGGCCGGATCGCAGGCGAGCTTAGCTACGGGTCAGGGACGCGCCCTGCGCGACGGCGGTATCCTATTTTGCGTAACAAGGTTGACGCTTAGCGCGCGGCCCGATAGTCGTCGTGCGCAATCATGAACAGATTCGTCCGCAGTGCGAGGCGAACCGAAGAACGAAGTGGAGGAGACAGACCATGTGGACGTCCTTGCGACGACTAGTTGCGGTCGTGTTCACGTCATTGGCGCTAATGGGAGCGGCCTTCGCCGGCGACGGTGTTAGCGCAAGGGGGCCGGTGTACGACATCACCCATTTCGACGTCCTTCCGGTTACCTCGCCCTTTGATTCCGAGCAAATCGCCTACGCGGCACTGTTCGAATATCGGGATGCCAGTGAATCGGATCCGGGTTCCGAAAGCTTCCGGGTGGTCAATTGGCTCCTGGCTTCAAACCATTCGCAAATCATCGACGTTTGGAGCAGCCTCAATGCATTCGAGCACCACTTGGCTCTCTCTCATAGCGTCGATTTCCGGTTTGCCGTGCAGGTCCAACCGCCTCCGCCCCCTCCCGGCTTCAACTGCTGCATCGGCAGCCCGATAGACGACCGCCAGTACAGCCTGGTGCAGTCATTTAACACCCCGTGGACAAGCAACGCCTTGCCTTCCGCGGTCGGAGCAGAGAATAGTGCACTGTTCGTCGTGACTTATATTGATTTTCTGGTCGATGGCGATCTCAGCCAGGGCCAGGCCGACTTGGTGCGCTATGGTTTCGAAAGCAGCGGGGCTCCCGGCCAGCTGAGTTATACGGTCCTGCAGCAGCTCGATCGGCCCAATCGCTTTGCTACCCTGGAGGTCTGGGACACGCAGATCCATTACAACATGTGGCAGAACGACCCGAAGACAGCAAAATTTATTACCAAAGTAACTCCGCTACTCGGCTCTCCGCTTGACCACCGCCTGAACATCTTATGCGGCGAGACCTACGTCGACGGGACGGGCTGCGTCCCTCCATGAGGCCGAGCGCGGCCTAGCGGCGACGTAATCGCCGACCCGCCGAATAAAGAGCGTGCCGCTCGCACTCGCCCGTAATTCAATCATCGGTGACGCAGTCAGGCGGAGGATGAGGGCCTGAGGCGACCAGCAGGAACACGCCGAAGCCGATTTCGAGCCGGCGCCTTGCGGGCGTATGCGCGAGGCGCGCGCCAATGGGTGCGACAAAACTCCGCCGGATTGCCGCACCAGGCCTTGTTGCCGCCACTCTCGATCGGCTTTGTGTCAGTGATCGACGTTGCCCTAATCGCGCCGATTTAGTGCCGCCGCCGCGCTGGCAAACTCGGCGCGGCCGATTTCCATCGCCAAGCCGATCCATTTCAACGCCCGCAAGTCAAAGCTCAGTTGCGTCAACTGCCAACCGCCGCGAATTGACAAACAGGGCCGAGCGAAGGGCGGCTTTCAACTCAACCTTGCCGTTTCTCGGTCACCGTGGCAATGGTCGAAATGGGGCAACTCCCGACCGACGGAGGGTCGCAGTGCATCGGCAGGATGGCGCCGAAAACGGCCCTTCGCCGCGGAGCTCTGGGGCTTCCGAGTTCGTTAAGGGTTTTCGGACGCCTGCCGGTCGCGGGCGTGGAAGGATGCACGGAGGCAGGCGTCCGAAAAGCCTCGAGGGAGGAAACCGCGGGGGAGTTTGCGCCGGCGGTGGTGTCAGTCTATGGGGATTTCACGCGAATGTTTGGTCTGATTTCTCGGTGTCGAACACGGACGAGGCTGAGCAAGTATCGTGAGGCTGGTATCGTGAGGCTGGTTTTGGCCGCTCCGGGTGCGATCGGAACGGTGGCGTCGGGTTGAGTGCATCTGTGTTTTGGCAGTCAAAGGGAGCGCTGAGGGTTGCCGTTGGCGGAGCGCGGCCGTTGCCGATGAGATACTGGCATGGGACGGGCGCGGTAATCGGGGATGGCGACAGGAGCGTGTCGGTCATGAGCTGTCGAGCCCGATGGACGGGAGGGGCCACAGCCGCGGCCGGCAGCCGCGTTCGAAGGTCTCGATGATGACCATACGCCCGCCGCAGCAAGGACAAGTGTTCCACTCGTCTTCTTGTTCCCCACCGTCGGCACCATCGCTCTCACTGCTCGACGGGGCTGCGGGCATGCCGAGGAGCTGACGGGCCAATGCGATGTTGTCGGCCCGGTTGGCATTGGCGAAGAGGCCGTAGTGACGGATACGGTGGAACCCGTCGGGCAGGACGTGGATCAGGAAGCGACGGATGAACTCGTCGGCGTCGAGCGTCATCAGCTTGTAGCGGGCGTCGGCCTTGCCCCGGTAATCCTTCCATTTGAAGGTCACGCGCTCGCCGTCGAAGGCGACGAGCCGGCTGTTGGCGATCGCGATCCGGTGCGTGTAGCGGGACAAGTAGGCGAGCACGGCGTTGGGCCCGCCAAAAGGCCGCCTGGCATAGACCACCCATTCGTGCTTGTGCAATGCGGCGAGGTGGGTTTTGAACGCCGCCGGCTCGGCGAGCGCGGTCTGATCGGCGAAGAACTGCAGCCGCCCGGCTTGGTACGCGGCGGTCAGCCTTTCGAGGAACAGGCGCCGGAAGAGACGGGAGAGGACCCGAACGGAGAGGAAGAAGCCGGGCCGGCAGGCGATCCAGTGCTCGCCATCGGGTGAGACGCCGCCGCCGGGGACGATGATATGGGCGTGCGGATGGTGGGTGAGCGCCGATCCCCAGGTGTGCAGCACGGCGGTCAGCCCGATGCGCGCGCCGAGGTGCTTGGGGTCGGCGGCGATGGTGATCAAGGTCTCGGCGGCGGTTTTGAGCAATAGGTCATAAACGACGGTCTTGTTCTGATAGGCGATGTCGGCGATCGGTCCTGGCAGGGTGAAGACAACGTGGAAGTAGGGCACGGGCAAGAGTTCGGCCTGGCGGTTGGCCAGCCATTCCTTGGCAGCAGCGGCCTGGCACTTCGGACAGTGCCGGTTGCGGCAGGAGTTGTACGAGATGCGCAGGTGGGCGCAGGCCTCGCAGCGTTCGACATGCCCGCCCAACGCCGCCGTTCGGCAGCGCTCGATTGCCGACCTTCAGTTGGCCGAGGCTCACATGGCCGGCATGGGACGCACGCCAAGCCGGCCCGCGGCGGCGGAAGATGTCCGCCACCTCGACCGCCGGCCGTGACAACGGCTGCGCGTCAGCCGGGCATCTTCCGCAGGAAGTCGAGCGGGCTCGTCACCTGGCCGATCGTGCTGATGGCGACGCGGGTGTAAAGCGCCGTCGTGTCGAGCTTCTTGTGTCCGAGCGGCCACGCGCCATAATGCGGTACCTTCTATGTCACTGAAATATCAAGCTTTGTTGGCTCGTATCCGATGTTAGCGAGCGCCGCGAGGGCTTCTGTTCCCGATACGCGGCCATGTCCTCGACCTTGATAACCCATGGCGCGCCCCTGCAAAGCTGGCGCCCCTTTATGATGCCGCGCCGAACCATGCGCAGCGCCGTCATGACGCTCACACCGATGATTGGCGCCGCCGCTTCCAGGGTTATCTCGCCCCGCTCGGCCCACTCGCTATCGCGATAGACGGCAATGCCGTGATGATGGCGGAACGAGCAG
>DASXMC010000462.1:0-3793 GCA_036495885.1 Allostellaceae bacterium
TGTCCAAGGAGCCGAGGCGGCGCTCAGAGGCATCGTCGAGATCCTGCTGCAGCCGAGGATCGAGCTCCGGCAGCTCGCGAAACAGGCATTGTCCAATAGCATCGAGGATCCGCTGCTGGCATTCAGCTCGATTTGCCGGGCCGACTTGGACAACCTGCACCGAAGGGTCGTGTAACGGGCCGGGTTTGTAGCCAATGCAGACCACCGCATGAGTCTGGCAGCCAAGTATGCCGCGGCTGCCACAACGCATCCGGCGCTACGGATCAAGGCCTGCGCGTCATGCTGCGCTGTCGTGACGTGCCCTTTTCGACCGCGGGCGCCGGTAATGCTGCAGGAACATCCGGATCGTCTCCTCGATTATGTCCTTTTCCGGAACGGGTACGCTTTCGCGACCCGTCATCCACGGCCAGAGAGAAAGCTCGTTGAGCATACCCATGAACTGGTGAGCCGCCAGCAGGGGATTGCGGCAGTCCAGGATGCCCATCGCGGTCAGATGCGCGAGATAGCGCACGAACCGCTCGGTTTGAGGGTCCATGACGGCGGCGAACCCCTCGGCAATCCAAGGAAACTGGCGCGAGTCGGCTACCACCATGCGGAGGAAGCCGAGGTATTCCGGGTGCCTATGCAGCGCCAAAATCATGCGCGCGACCAGGTGCAGCACCTCCTCGACGTCGCCTTGAGTTTCGATGCCGGGCGGAAGCGCGGTCTCGAGCTGAGCCGAGACACTGAGGAGCATCTCCCGAAAGATCTCCTCCTTGCTCGTGAACTGGTTGTAGAGCGTCCGCCGGGCAACACCGGCGGCCGCCGCCAGCTCGTCCATGCTGACAGCGCCGAAGCCGCGCTCCAGGAACAGGCGCTGCGCAGCACCGACGATGGCCTCGCGCGAGCCGCCCCTGGGCTTTGAGATGGCCTCGTTCGAGCCCCTGCGATTTTTCATTCGGAATCCCTCTTGCACACCTGAGTGCATCACATTACATCCTTAGGTGCATTGCACTGCTTGGTACATATAGGTGCATCAAGTGGTGCAATGCAAGGCTCCGGGGACCGCCGGGAGAGAGATAAGGAGCAAGTGATGCATCATTTGAAATTGACCGTTGTCGGTCTTGTCGCATTAACCGCCGCAGCGCCGAGCGCATTCGCCTTTGGCCCACCGGGCCCTCCGCCCGGAGGGCCCCCGAGGGGCGGCCCCCCGATGGGCGGCGGCCTACCGCGCCTGCCGATGGGCGGCGGTTTACCCGGCCTCCCGATGGGCGGTGGTCCGGCGGGTCTCCCGGGGGGCGGCCCACCGGGTCTCTCGAGCGGTGGCCTGCCAGGTCTCCCGGGGGGCGGCGGCGGACCTGGCGGCAATATCGCGGGGAATGTCGCGGCACGCGGCCCGGCGGGAAATATCGCTGGGAATGTCACGGCAGGCCCTGCGGGAAATGTCTCCGGCTCCGGGAATCTCGCGGCGGGCCCGGCGGGAAATGGGTCCGGGAATGTCGCGGCAGGCCCCTTGAACTCCGGTAATGTCAATGCCGCCCGCAACACCGTGAACTACGGCAATGTCAATGCCTATGGCAACGGCGGATATGGCAGCGGAAACTATGGCAACGGATATGGCAGTGGCGGATATGGCAGCGGATACTCTGGTAGCGGATCCTACGGTAACGGATACTATGGTAACGGATACTATGGTAACGGAAGCTACTGGGGCGCATATGCGGCCGGCGCCGCTACCGGAACCGCGGTAGGAGCCTCAGCAGCCTCGAACAACGGGTCGTCAACGACCAATTACTATAACACCTCGCCATACTACTATACCTGCTGGGACGCTTACAACCGCCGCTACTACTCCTCGACGGTTTCATGCTCCCAGTGATGATGGGCCTTAACACGATGGCGGCGGGCTGTGGGTCTGCCGTATCGCGCCGCCATGTCACGAGCGCCAGCGCTGCTCACGGTCGCCGTGAGCAGCGCAATCCACGCCGCTTCCACTGGTTCCTTCTTTGATCCAGCGACTGAACTCGTGAAGATCTCCGAGGACGCCTTGCAGGAGTTAGATAATGAAATTGACCGATAAGGAAATCCATCTGTTGGCGCGGCTGTCACGGAACCGCGGCTTATATGTCGAGTGCAACGGTGCCGATCTCGACGCCTTACAAAAGCTTGACTTACTACAATGGTTTGACGCTCGTTCGTCGACTACGCCGTTTAAACAAGATCTGCGTCTATTCCTGAAATTGCATGGAGTCGGTAGTAGGATCGATTATGCTTGGGTTGCAGCCGTAGAAAACTGGCGCGAGCTCGTCGGGCCAGAAGCCTCTGCTAAGATTGACGCGATCGACGAAATCGAATGCGCGGTGAATAGCGGCCCGTTCACCGGAGCCGGGCTAGTTGAGCAGACAAGGTCTGGCCCAAAGTCGTTGGACGCCGCCGCCACGCTGGGCTCGCACGAAAGCGGCGATTAGTCTCCATGCTACCTCCGCCCCGGCTTCCGCAGCCTATCAGAGACGTACTGCGGTTTGTCTTGATCGGCGCGTTGTAGGCACACGATCGCCAGATCAGATGGCGTGCCGCTACTCGGCTTTTGCCGGCCTGCCGCGTGGCGTACTCACCGGAGTGGTGATCGCCGGCGCTTTGTTCTTCCTCGAACAGGTCTGGGCGCGACCTGCTTCGTCGGTGGCGTCAAAGCAAGCGCTGATAAAAAGATCCGGAGAGACCAGCGGTTTTGTATCGGTCGCGCCCGTGCCGTCGGCGGAATTTGGCATCATCCGGGGAGCAGTCACGTGCCGTCTGCAGGCCCAAGCGTCGTGGGCTTCAACCGCTCAACTCAAGATAAGCCGGATTGTCCCGAATAGCCAAAATCAGGTATCAGGAGCCGGGATCAGGATCGCGGACGGCGCGCACCGCCGAGCGGGGAGGGAAGGGTGCCCGGCAGTCACAAGAGATGCGGGTTCGAGAACCCGGTCGCCGGGCCGGCGGTGGCCATTATCGGATATCCTGCCGCCATCAACGCTACCGGCGCAGGGCGGGCGCCGGCGCTTTCTATCCCAGTGCGGCACCCGATCACGTTGCCCTGTTCCTCATCTCCGTTTTTCCAATGAGCGACGACGCCGGATCAGCCACGACCGCGACCTTTCCGCACCCGGCAATTGCGGCTGTAGTCGCCACGCGACCAGCCGGCCTTGCCCCGGGGGCGGATCCCGACGAAGTGCGCGACTGGTTCGAGCTTGAAACGATCGTCGGTCTGCCGGTACCGGCCGCGAGCCTCGCCGAAGCCGAGGCCGCCGAAGCCGAGGCCGCCCCGGCCGAGTACCGACGCGCCGCCCGCGCCGAGAACACAAGGCGGGCCTACCGCGCCGCCGTCGCGGCCTTCACCGACTGGTGCGCAACGCACGGTCAGATTGCCTTGCCAGCATCGCCCGAGACCGTCGCTGCATTCCTCGCTGCCGATGCGGGCAGGGGGCTCGCCGTCAACACTTTGCGGCTGCGCCATGCGGGATTGCGTTATCTGCACCTGCTCGCCGGCACAGCACTCGAAACGTGGCTCGCGGCAGCCGAGATTGTCGAGGGGCCGCTGTTCCGCCGGCTGTGGCGTCCGCCGCCGCCGCTGGTCCGCAAGGGTGTCAAACGGAAGCCGGTAGCCGACCGCTACCGGATTGGTACTAACCCGATCGACACCGATTCGATCGCGCTCGTCGTCAAGAAATGGACTGGGTTGGCCGGGCTCGACGGCGCCGCCTTCGCCGGGCATAGCCTCCGACGTGGCGCGATCTCAAGCGGCGTCGCGCAGGGCGTCCACATCGCCCGCCTT
>DASXMC010000463.1:0-2925 GCA_036495885.1 Allostellaceae bacterium
CGGTGTGTCCTGGCGAGGGTCGGCTGATCGAACGGACATCGGCCGTTCGGCTGGTGGCAGGGATTACTCTTCATACCCCACTGCCGTCGCTCGCCGCAGTGCTTGGGACCGGCCTGTTCGGTGGAAAGCCGCCCTTATCCCGTCGTGCACTCCGGCGCTCCTAAGTATAGGATTGCCCAATTAGAGAGAGCGCCCTGCTTGCCGGAGAGTGGGGCTGGTGAACCACCGCCTTGCTGCCGATGTCGGGGTCGTCCTCGCCGGAGTGGCCGACGTAGGAGCTGTGATCATGGCTGTAACAATCGCTCCGGAGGACGTGAAGCTCCGCTATGTCAGCCTCGCCGAGGCGAAAACCCTGCCGGGGTTGCGGCTGATCCTCGGCGCGCGGGCGATCCCGGGCCCGTGGCGCGAGGCCTGCAAGGCGATCTTCCACGTCAAGCAGGTCTCCTGTGTGCCGGTCGCCTCGCGCGGCGCCGATGGCAGCGACCGCGAACTTTACGACTGGACGGCGCAGGGCAGCGCCCCCGTCGCGATCTGGAACGACGAACGGCCCCGCTCGACCTGGATCGAGCAATTGTACCTGGCCGAGCGCCTCGCGCCGGCGCCGGCATTGATCCCGGCCGCTATCGACGACCGCATCGCGATGTTCGGCTATGCTAACGAACTGTGCGGCGAAAACGGCTTCGGCTGGTCGAAGCGGCTGACGATGATCCACCAGGGCGTCACCGGCGGCGACGAGGGGGCGCAGGCTGGCTGGCAGCTGTTCGGCGGCAAATATGGCTACAGCGCCGCCGCGGCCGCGGCCGCGCCGGCCCGGATGGCCGAGGTTCTGAACTGCCTCGATGTGCTGCTGCAGCGTCAGCGCGCCGCCGGCAGCCGTTTCCTGATTGGCGACCGACTGTCAGCATTGGACATATACTGGGCGACCTTTGCCGCTCTGATCGACCCGTTGCCACCGAATCTGTGCCCGATGGGGACCGCCTTTCGCGAGCACTACATCGAGTGCGACCCAGCGGTCGTCGCCGCGGCCTCGCCGCAGCTGATGCAGCACCGCGACTTCATCTACCGCGAATACCTCGAACTCCCGATCGTCTTCTGACGCCGGCCGCCCCCCGCTCTCCAACTCGACGAGGCAGATCGGGGTTAAGACGCCTAAATATAAGACAGTCTTGGTGGATTAGCATTCCGGCAACAGCAAATTGCCTAATCGAGAGGGTTTGCTTCCGGCGCATCTGACCCGTTGCCGAGCGTCCCGGCCAGAGTCGGCTTACTGAACCGGCAGCCGACGCTCGGCCCTGGCGACGGGGACTACTCTTCGTGCCCCATTTCGGCCGTTGGCCAGCCTCCCCGGATCAGCGCATAGGGATAGGAAGCCGACATATGCTTAGAACACGATCAATGCTGCGCGTACCGTCATCACCAGCAATACGAGCGAGGCGGCTGCGAAGAGGGAGAACCTGATCGTGACATTGTTGATGATCGCCTGAACAAGACTATGGACAATTCGCAAGGCCACGTACAGCCAGGCTAAGCCTGCGTTGAGGCGGGAACCTGCGCTGAGAAATGCCAACGTGAGCACTACGGCGTAGAACAGCGTCGGCTGCTCCAAGAGGTTGTTGTGGTTGTCGGCCTTCCACCGGACCTCGGGGGGGAGCTGGGCATGGAACTCTTCGGAGGGGCGGCGAGGATCGTAGACGATCTTGTGCTTGCTCAAGGCCGGTATGCGGGTCGCGTACAGCCAACCGCACATGACGAACGTCCACAGGACCAGCGCGATCAATGGTGAGAGGATTGGGCTGTGCAACGTCTACTCCCACGTATTGCGGGTAATCGGGCGGCCAGAATGCGGGATTATCGAAGGTCTGCAAGGGTCGACTTGGGCAGACCGATCGTCGTCGCGCGGACGGCTGCTCTCGTGAAGGGTTTCGGATGCCGGCCCCGTCGTGAGCGATCGACTGGGATTGGGGCCGGCGCCGAAAGCCTCCGAAGAAAGAACCGGCGGGAAGTGGCGAGGGGGTCGCCGTCTATGGGGATTTGATGGTGCAGCGGCTTGGGCGAGGAATGCCTTTGCCAGTATTGCTGAGAGCGGAATGCCGCCGGTGATTGCAAATTGGCCGCGGCTGCCGCACTCGACGGCCTGATTCGGGACCAATCGGTGATGTCTCATCAGGGCTCGCAGGCGGCGGGGTGAGATGGGGATGGCGCCGGGACGGGATATTCCAGCGAACAAATGCTTGCAGCGGGCCAGTTTGGATAGTCATCGCACCACGGTTCTGGCGGTGACGTCGGACGGTGGCGGACCGCGGGGTGTGGCGCCACGCTCGAAGATCTCGACGATGACCATGCGGCCGCCGCAGCAAGGGTATGGCGGACGATGATCGGTCGTGGGGTCAGGATCGGCGGCGGTGTCGTGCACTGCCGGCGAGTCAACCTCCGCCATTTGAGCGGCCATCAACTACTTGGCGCACGCGATGTTGGCCTTGCAGCCGGCGCTGGCCAGCAACCCGTAATGGCGGATGCGATGAAACCCCTTCGGCAGAACGTGGAGCAAGAAGCGTCTGATGAACTGGTCGGCGCTGAGTGTCATTGTGCGGGATCGCGCCTGCCCGTCGCGGCGGTAATCCTTGTAGCGGAAGGTCACGCCGTGCTCGTCGAGAGCAATGAGCCGACTGTTCGCGATGGCGACGCGATGCGTGTAGCCGGCGAGATAGGTAAGCACGGCTTCAGGCCCGGCGAAAGGCGGCTTGGCGTAGACGAACCAGTTCTTCCGCCGCAGCGGCGCGAGGTGAGTGACGAAGGCCTCGCGACGACACAGGCCCGCGATCTCGCCGAAGAACCGCAGCCGGCCGGCCGCGTGGGCGTCAGCGAGTGCGGCCAGGAAGAGCCGCCGGAACAGGTGCGACAGCACCCGCACCGGCAGCAGAAAGC
>DASXMC010000464.1:0-1696 GCA_036495885.1 Allostellaceae bacterium
GGCCAGTTCGATGTGATGTGCACGGTGACGGGCGGCGGCTTGTCGGGTCAGGCGGGGGCGTTGCGCCACGGCATCAGCCGAGCATTGACCTTTTACGAGCCCGGCCTGCGCCCGGTGCTGAAGAACCAGGGTTTTCTGACCCGCGACAGCCGCGTCGTCGAGCGCAAGAAATACGGCAAACACAAAGCCCGCCGCCGCCCGCAATACTCAAAGCGCTGACGCGAGCCGAGATGATCGGTTGCTTGCTGGGCCTTCGGCCAGCCGCGCTAAGATGATAAACGCGCCCCGCCTAAACGCGCCCTTTTTGACATTAGTGGCTGCGAGGTGGTCGGTCGCGACGATGCTCGGATCAGAAGACCTGGCGTAGATCGAGGCGGTCCCAGACATCGACAAGGCCTGCGATTAGTGTTTCGATGTCGGCGTCGCTATGCAGCGGGGTCGGCGTCAACCGCAGGCGCTCGCTGCCCTTGGCGACCGTCGGATAATTGATTGGCTGGACATAAATCCGGTGCCGCTGGAGGAGCATGTCGGAGGCGGCTTTGCACAATTCGGCATCGCCGACCATCACCGGGACGATGTGGCTTGGCGACGGCATCAGCGGCAGTCCCGCCTCGGCCAGCCGACGCTTGAGCCGCGCGGCGCGTTCCTGATGCCGCTCACGCAGAGTTTGGCTTTCTTTCAGATGGCGGACGCTGGCGAGCGCGCCGGCGGCCAAGGCCGGCGGTAACGAGGTCGTGAAAATAAACCCCGGGGCATGGCTGCGAACAAAATCGACGAGTGCGGCCGAGCCGGCGATATAGCCACCCATGACCCCAAAGGCCTTGCCGAGCGTTCCTTGGATCACGCTTGGACGGTGTATGACGCCGTCGCGTTCGGCAATGCCGCCACCGCGCGGTCCATATAGCCCGACGGCATGAACCTCATCGAGATAAGTCAGCGCCTCATAACGGTCGGCAACATCGCACATCGCCCCGATCGGCGCGATGTCGCCGTCCATCGAATAGACCGATTCGAAGCAGACGAGTTTTGGCCGTTCAGGCTCGATATCGGCCAACAGATCAGCAAGGTGACCTGGGTCGTTGTGGCGAAAGATGCGCTTTTCGGCGCGGCTGTTGCGGATCCCCGCGATCATCGAGGCGTGGTTCTGTGCGTCCGACAACACGACCGTACCGGGCATTTCGCGCGCCAAGGTCGAGAGCACCGCCTCGTTGGCGACATAGCCCGACGTGAACACCAAGGCTGCCTCGCGCCGATGCAGCTCGGCGAGCTCGCGCTCGAGCATGAGGTGCAAGTGGGTGTTGCCCGAGATGTTGCGGGTGCCGCCGGCGCCAGCGCCCACCGCCCGCAATGTCTCGGTCATCGCCGCTAAAACAGCGGGGTGCTGACCCATGCCGAGATAATCGTTCGAGCACCATACCGTGACTTCGGCGCCGATCCGATAATCCCAGGCGCGCGGAAAGCGGCCGCAGCGCCGTTCGAGGTCGGCGAAGACCCGATAGCGCCCCTCGCGATGCAGCTGCGCCAAGCGTTCGGAGAAAAAGGCTTCGTAATCCATCGCCATCTTCGCAGTGAAAAGCAGGTGAGAGCTTAGCAAAAAGTTTACCCAGCGCACCCTGGATGCCGTGTCGCAACCCTCATTGACAAATCATTTTTTGGGATTTGCGCGCGAACCGACACCCGCCACAGCTTCACAGGG
>DASXMC010000465.1:0-3467 GCA_036495885.1 Allostellaceae bacterium
ATACCTGCGCGGCGGCGGCGTGCCGTGCCTTTTGGCGGTCGAGCAGAACCCGTCGGGGAACGCGGTCGAATTGGCGCTCTCCTATGCCTGCGCGATCGGCGGCGGCCGCGCCGGCGTCATCGAGACGACGTTTCGCGAGGAATGCGAGACCGACCTGTTCGGCGAGCAATCGGTGCTGTGCGGCGGTCTGACCTCGCTGATCCTGGCGGGGTTCGAAACCCTCGTCGAAGCCGGCTACGCCCCGGAAATGGCCTATTTCGAGTGCTGCCACGAGGTCAAATTGATCGTCGACCTGATCTATGAGTGCGGCATCGCCAATATGCGCTATTCGGTGTCGAACACCGCCGAATACGGCGATTACACCCGCGGTCCGCGGGTCATCGACGAGCATGTGCGCGCCGAAATGAAAAAGATCCTCGGCGACATCCAATCCGGCCGGTTTGCCCGCGAATGGGTGCTCGAAAATACCGCCGGCCAGCCCAGCTTCAAGGCTCTGCGCCGCGGCGCCGCCCAGCACCCGATCGAAGAAGTCGGCGAGCGGCTGCGCGCGATGATGCCGTGGATCGGCGAAAACCGCCTCGTCGATAAAAGCAGGAACTGAAAATTGCCGCTGTCCCTCTGTAGCTGTTGCGGGAAGCGACTTTTCGCGGAACTGATCAAATTCGCTCTCGCTCGCGCCTCTCGACCGCAGAAGAAGGGACTCCGATGTTGCGAGCCCCTCGATAAGTGACGATGGTGTTGTATTGGGTAGTTTCACTTTCTTCAATCTGCCAGGTCACAGCAACGCCGGTGATGGAGAGTATTCGTTGATCGGCCATGTTAATTTAATTCAGCAGAGCAACAACTATATTTTGACCCGGAACCTGGATCAGACAACCTCCAGGCTATGCCGCTGTGGGCTTCTCAGCACCGCTCCCGTTACCAGAAACAAACAAAATCATCGGCACGATGACCTATCCCGGGTGCAGTCAAATCTATGCTGTTAAGGCACGCAGCTAACGGAGTGAATTGGAAAACCAGACGATACTGCGCTATTGGCCTAACCATGGTCGCGAGAGAGCCGCCTCATCCGAGTACGATAGCGCGGTGCCCGGCTGCCCGAAAGCAGGGCGTTACGCCGACCTCGTAGATAAGCCGCTGTTTTTTTATGACCGGCTCGGAGGTCCATAAGCGGCGCCGGATGAGTGAGGCGGCCAGATGAGGCGTGGGGACGTGTCCCCCGTCAAGCGGAGCAGCCTCGGAGGGATCGGCGGCGACATCGCCTGATGACTTATCGCTAATTCTTTGCCGGCGGGCAGCCGAAAGCGCTGCACAACTGCGACAAAGCCCGCGGGACGCGCTGTCTCGCTACGCTATTCAGGCCTTGGCGTGGCCTAAGACCCGGTCCAAGGTCTTGACGGCATTGTCGGGGCCGGGTGACTTCTCGTCGAATGCGGCTGCGAGATCATCGTAGAGCCGGGCAACCGCGGCGTAGATGTCATGCGACGGCGGGCTCTGTTCGAGAAAATCGGAAATTTCCTGCATCTCGGCGACCCAGCGATAGGCCTTGTCGTACATCCGCGGGATGCCCTGGCGAAACCGCGCCAGCATCTCGGGCTGGCTCTCGGTCAGCTCGGCGATCAGCGCCGCCTCGCAGCCAAACCGGGCGGCTCCCAGCAGCATGGCGCAAGCGATTGCGGTGGTGCCCTTGGTAATCCCGGCATAAGACATCTTCAACGCCGAGGCGGCGCCGATCGGGCCGTCGATGACGCGCCAATCGATCCCCCAATCGCGCAGCACCGCCGTCTGCCCCGCCCTTGGGCCCGAGGCGTAGATCGTCGGGCTGTAGCCCGGGCGCGGCGGCCCGCCAATGATCCCGCCATCGACAAAATCGGCACCCGTCGGTGCCACGGCCTCGCCGATCCGGATCGCACTCTGTGGGCTGACCGCGTTGCAGTCGACATAAACCGGCTTCGTGTCCAGCGCCCGTAAAGCCGGCGCCAGCCGTTGCGCCAAGGCCTCGGCCTCACCCGGCGGCAGGATCGACAAAAAGAAATCGGCTCCCGCCAACAGCGCATGCTCGTCGGCGGCGGGCTCCATGCCGGCGGCGCGGGCGCGCTCGCCGCTTTTGGCGCTGCGGCCCGACAGCAATGTGCGGACCGTGGCCCCGTTTTCGTGCAGCCGCCGGCCGACGCCGGCCCCCATCATGCCCTGAGCGATAATCCCGATAACCGTCATTGCGCTGCCTTTGCCATTGCCCTGCCTTCGTCAAACCCGATGGGGCTCAACTTATCGGGCGTGTCGGCTTCTGTGAAGCCTCGGGCGGCAGCGGATCGAGCCAGCGGCGGCGCGCCGCCCATTCGCGAATGCGGCGACCGACTGCCGCGGGATCGGCGCCGTCGGCACGCCAAGCTTGGCGCAAGGCCGCAACCTCGCCAGTTCGCTCTTGCCATTCGGGGCCGATGCGGTCTTCGAGCTCGCGTCGCATCAGTGCGGCAAGGCCGGGGCTCTTGCCGCCGGTCGAAACCGCGACCGTCAAATCGCCGCGCCGGATGACGGCCGCCGAGTGGAAATCGCTCTTTTCGCGGTCGTCCTCGACATTGACCAATACCCCGGCCGCTCTTGCCACGCGGCAGATTTCGGTCGCGACCGGTGCCGCCACGCCGGCGACAAAGACGAGCCCCGCCCGCGCAATCTCCTCCGATCGAGGCAGCCGCCGCTGCAGCCGCGCGCCGGCCAACGCAGCCAAGGTCGGCTCGGGCATCGGCGCGAAGATTTCGAGGGTCGTGGCACCGGCTTCGTCGAGCAATGCCAAGCGCCGGCGTGCTGCCGCTCCGTCGCCGACCAAGATCACCCGGACCTGCGCGAGGTCGACGCTAATCGGCAGCATGTCGCCGCGCCTCGCTGGGGCGTGAAAGGGCTTGCTGCAATGCCGGCAATCCGATGCGATGGCAGAAGTCACCAAAGCCCTCTTGCGCGCTGCGAGCAGCGGCGAAGAGTGCGAACAGTGGGTCGAGGGTCTCGCCGATGGCGTCGAGCGCCACTTTGTCAATGAGATCAGTGTTGAGCCGGGTGCCTTCGAAATCGCCGCCGACAAAGAGCGCGTAATAGCCTGGCATGCGGCCGACGATGCCGATATCGCCGGTATAAGGCCGCGCGCAGCCATTGGGACAGCCGGTGATCCGGATGCTGAGCCGCTCTTGTGCCAGGCCGTAGCGGGCGAGGCGCTGCTGGATCTGGGCGACGATGTCGTCCCGCACCCGCTCGGCCTCGGTCAGTGCCAGCCCACAGGTCGGCAACGCCGGACAGGCGAGCGCCCAGCGCTCGGCCGGCAGCAGGTCTTCGGCAAGCCGCACATGATGGGCGCGCAGCGTAGCGGTAATCACCTCGCGGTGCTCGGGGCGGATGTTGCTGAGGATGATGTCCTGGCTCGGCATCAGGATCGGGTCCGAGCGAAACTGTGCGACGATCGAGCGCAAGGCAGTGCG
>DASXMC010000466.1:0-2984 GCA_036495885.1 Allostellaceae bacterium
CCTTCCGTTTACCCGGCGGTCCCACGGATCGACCACGGTCAGGCCGCAGTGCTCGAAATCTCCAGTATCGCGCGTGACGACACTGGCGGCTTTTGTGCGAGCGATCGACGCGATCATCAGATCCGCGGTGCTACCGGGTGCAATTGTGCGAATGAGCACCAGCGGGCATGGCGTTTATCGGATTTCCAACGTGATCCGATCCAGCAGCTCTCCCCGCGCTGACGATGGATGTCACGCCGTAAGCCGGTTCCGGAAAATGCCGCTTGTTGCCGGTCACAATATACTCGGCCTGCGCAGCCTCCGCGCATTGCAGGAACTTCGTATCGTCAGGATCTGTGGAAGTCGCCGTTGAGGCAGCCGGGTCAAAGAGCTCGCCCTGCCGGCGGAACACGGCGAGCACTGCTGCGATCTCGTCGGGCGGAAAAGCAAATTTCGGCCGCGCGAGCACTGCCGCGTATTCTTTGAGGATCTCTTCCGAGAAGCAGGGATGCACCAAGCCCTGATGGATGGCCAGGAGGATCAGCGCTTCGTTTCCCCGTGGGGAGAGAAGACCGGAAACCAGCACATTCGTATCGATCACCGCCCGAATCACGACGGCCCGCCGGGGCCCGGATCACTCTTGCGCCGGTATGCGGCGATCTCATCATCGATATCGGCCGCCGTCAGCTTGTCGAGGCCCCGCTGCTTGGCGCCCGTCCAGGCTTTTTCCAGCCAGTCGGGCGGCGGCGCCGCGGTACGAATGAAATCCTGCACGCTCATAATAACCACGGCCGGCTCGCCGCGCCGGTCGACGATGAACCGCTCGTTGTTTTTGGTCGCGAGGTCCATGATCTGTCCGAACTGGGTACGGGCGATGTGGGCGTCGATGCGGCGGTCCATGGATCGGTGTCCCAACCAATTAATCAATTGATGCATGCACCTTAGGTTAACCGAGGTCAAAAGTCAACCTCCCCCTTACCCCGAGGTCTAATATTGAAAACAGATTTTTTCGAGAATGGAGCGTGCAGGGGAGGGGCCACGCCAGCGGTAGAACCCACAGAACAGGTTGACACTTAGGCGTCGGCGCGGTGTGAACGGAATTGCTTCCATACCCTGGTGGCGAGCGGCATGTAATCGTAAAACCGTGCCTCGTCGCCTATGCGCCGAGAGCGGTCATCGGAGTAATCGGAGATTTGTGGTCGCCGCCACTTGCAGCTCAGACAACAACAGCCCCCTCGCGGCCGACGGTTAGAGCCGGATGGTTGAGATACCGGATACTGACGGCGATGTCGCCGATAGTGAACACACCTTCAGCCGATCGTGAACACACCTTCAGCAAGGTCACGAAACCGAATGGTCGCGCCGTGCTCGTCAAGATCGACCGCAAAATAACCATGTTGCATCTGCCCCCGAAAGTCTCGTGCACCGACTGTAAAAATCCCGTGGGCCTAGGCGACCAGTTCGTAATTAGCGGAGGGACCCGATGGGTGAATCTCCAAGGCTCGATCTCAATCGCCGCCCGCTGCTGCGATTTCTCGCCGCGCTCGCGATGAGCTTCGCTGGGCCGCGCATTGCGGCGGCGCAGACTGGGCAGTCGCCGGTGATCGTCACGCGCGACAATTTCGTTCGGGCCGAGACCGATTTCCATTTTGCTCAGAGGGTGCGCGCTGGCGGGTTCGGCAGGTTCACGCACAGCCGGAACATGGTTCCGGTCGATCAGCAAGGGATCGTCCGCATGAACCGGGACACGCTCTATTCGGCAGGCGTCTTCGATCTCGGTGCGGCACCGGTAACGATCACGCTCCCCGATCCCGGTAGCCGTTATATGTCGCTGCAGGTGATCTCCGAGGATCAGTACACGCCGCTCGTCGCCTACGCGCCCGGCCGCTTTACGATCGACGAGGCGCAGGCCGGCACCCGCTACGCGATGCTGCTCGTACGCACGCTCGCCGATCCCCGCCGGGCCGACGACATGGCGGCGGCGCATCGGCTGCAGGACGCGATCGTTATCGAGCAGCCGCGCGCCGGGACGTTCGAGGTGCCGAATTGGGACACCGCCTCACGCGATGTGATGCGCCACGAACTGGCCGGCCTCGCACCGCAGTCGATGGTCGATTCGAGTGCGATGTTCGGCGCGAAAGGCGAGGTCGACCCGCTGGCTCGCCTGCTCGGTGCGGCGGCCGGTTGGGGCGGCCTGCCGCGCTCGGCCGCGATTTACAAAAGCGGCGCGGTACCGCGAAACGACGGCAAAACAGTTTACCGGCTCACGGTCAAGGATGTACCGGTCGACGGCTTCTGGTCGATCAGCGTCTATAACGCCGCGGGGTTCTTCGAGAAAAGCGCCCTCGATGCGTATTCGGTCAACAACGTGATCGCGACGCCGAACGCCGACGGCTCTGTAACCATTCAATTCGGCGACTGCAATCCGGGCATCGCCAACTGCCTGCCGATCATGCCAGGTTGGAACTACACCGTCCGCCTTTACCAGCCGCGCGCCGAGGTGCTGAGCGGCGCTTGGAGCTCTCCCACACCTCAGTTGGCCGAGTGACGCGAGCAGCGCACACTGCTGTTGGCGTCTGGTTTGGGGCATCTTCGCCCATACGCCGCACCGTCAGCCATCGGCAGCAGAGCGCCGGGAGCGGTCATCTGGCCAAACCTCGGTTGAACGGGTCAAACCGACCCTTTCCGGACATCCGGTCCGGCGGATGAAATCGAGACGCCCGCGACGCCGGGCTTGCCAGAATGGCGGGTTACGCGGCTTTCGAAAGCGGCGCGCGCGGAGTAGATGAATTTTTTCCAAATGTGAACGGCTTCACAGTTCTCGACCGATTCCGGATTTATTTTATGAAAGTGGACCGTCGTCCACCTTGGAAAACATCGAAGAGGGAAGGTTCTTTAGAACATTTATAAGCACGGCACGCGGTCTCGATCGCGGCGCGCCAGTTGGTTTGTTGTCTCGCGGAGGACCCATGCGAGCAGATATCTTGGCGGCACTCGGTGAGTTT
>DASXMC010000467.1:0-2211 GCA_036495885.1 Allostellaceae bacterium
ACGTGCCGTGGCGATGGTCGACGGCCGCGCCGTGACCGAAGCTTCGGGTCGGATCAGCCCAGAAACCGTCGCCGCGGTCGCCGCCACCGGCGTCGACCTGATCTCCTCGGGATGGATCACGCACAGCGCGCCAATCCTCGATCTGGGCCTCGACATCGCGAGTTAGGCGCTCGCCCCTCCGGGCAGGGCCGGCGGAGCACGGCGCGCATAAGGCGCGACGCGACGAGTGCCGTCGATATAGGTCTGCCGGATGTTCAGCCGATGATCAATCGGCGAGCCGAGCAAGGGATCAGTTTGGTGACGAATGTTGCCGTCTTAAGACTAGCGCAACCGCCCGCCGAGAAGACGTCCACATGGTCCGTTTCCTCCACTTTGTTTGTCAGGGTGATCCCGCGATCGCGGGGTGGAGTTGACCCCGTTAAACCGGACACGCAACGGGTTGGGAAAGGATGTACTCCCGGGGTGAGCGATAGCTCAGCCGGGAGTGGGGATGCACGGTGTTGTAGTCCTCCATCCAGTTGTCAATGAAAGCGAGAGCAGCGGCAGCATCCGGGATCGGGCTGACCCGGACGTAGTCGCGCTTGAAGGTTTTGACGAAGGCCTCGGCCATGCCGTTGCTTTCGGGACTCTCCACTGGCGTGAAACACGGGGCAAGATTGAGCGCCAGTGCGGTCTCGATGGTCTTGTGGGCGGCGAAGATCGAGCCGTTGTCGGACAGCCACTGGACCGGATGCGGGGCGCGGATGGCGCCGAACCGCTGCTCGACGCAGTGGACCATCATGTCGCGGATCATCTCGCCGGAGACGCCGGCGGTCGTTGCCACCCAGGAGATCGCTTCACGGTCGTGGCAATCAAGCGCAAAAGCGACGCGCACAACCTCGCCATTCCAACAGGTGAACTCGAGTGCATCCGAGCACCAGCGGCAATTCGAACGGATCGTCGCCACCTGGCCGTCATGCTGGCGCGGTCGCCGGCGTCCGGTGTGGCGTTCAAGCAGCAGAGCGTGCTTTTTCATCAGCCGGTAAACCCGCTTGGCGTTGACCGGGGCCTGACCGTCGGATCGCCGCTCGCGCTTGAGTAGCGCGGCGATCCTCCGGTACCCATAGGTCGGTCGCGCGTCGACCAGCCGGCGGATCGCACCGGCCAACTCGACATCGCCTGGGCGGTCCTGCGGTTTACGGCAACCTCTTCCGCCATTACGACGCTCAATGACATTCGACCGCGCTACGCCGAGGGCGGCGGCTACGGCCTTCACCGGATATCTCCGGGAAGCGGCGAGGGCGATAGCAAGATCGGTTTTTTTGCCCGCGCCAGATCGAGCGCCTCCTTGAGGATCTCGACCTCCATGGTCTTGCGGCCCAACAGCCGCTCCAGCTCGCGAACCCGCTCCTCAAGCCGGCGAAGTTCGGAAGCCGCCACAACCTGGTCATCGGCACGCACGGCTTCCTTGCCCCCTTCGCTCATCAGCCGCCTCCAGCGGAACACCAGGCTGGGTGAGAGCCCATGGCGGCGGGCAACATAGCTGATCGACATGCTGGGTTGCATCGTCTCGGCAACCACCGCCAGCTTCAGATCGGTTGAAAAGCGCCGCCGGCGGGCGACGCCGCTGATCACTTCGACTTTCGAATAGGTGTCGGACATAGGCGTATGCCTAGGCTTATCCCTAGGCCCTCCGGCTATTTGCCGCTGTCCGGTCAAAACGGGGTGCAGTTCATAATAGCAGCAGGCCGCGCAGCCGCCGCAGGGAACCGGGCGGGCGTCTCCGCGCCACCAGGCCGCGAGGAAGTTCTGCTTAGTGCAGCCTACCGAGCGCTTTGACCTCACCCATCGCATTGGAAACACATGGGTAGCCAGGCCGTCTCGGGTGTGTTAGGGCGCGGCTTCTGCGATGGCGCGTTACGCGTACGGCGGGTTCGGCACCCTTAGCAGCTCCGCCGGCTCGCATTCCGGGACCGTCGCGAGTTTGGCGATGATCTCCAGCCCCGGATAGCTGGCGGCTTTTTCCAACTTGCTGAGATAGGTTCGGTTCACGCCCGCCTCGTAGGCGAGGGCTTCCTGCGAGATGCCTTTCGCGTGTCGGAGCCGCCGCAGATTGTTGGCGAAAGCTTGCCGCAGGTCCTCCGGGTCCATGCGGCGAGCGGACCCGGCTGTCGTCTATAGGCCCACCGCTTTAGAACAACAAAATGGCCAGCCGCTATGCTATATCTCACC
>DASXMC010000468.1:0-2659 GCA_036495885.1 Allostellaceae bacterium
CGAAACCGGCCATTCCTGGGCGTCGCGGCCGAGATTAGCGAAACGCTGGGATCACCTTCGAGGCGAACAGCTCCAAATGCGTCTGCGCCCAGCGTGGCGGCAGCCCGGGTGGCAGCGTCCAGGAATAGAAGTGGGTGATCGGCACCGTATCAGCCAAGTTGCGGATTATGCGTATCGCGGTGTCGGGATCGACCACCTGGAGCAGTCCGCTTTGCTTCAGCGCTTCCCGATCATTCAGGTGAGGAGCAAGGGGCTGAAGGCCGCCAGCCTGAAGCCATACCGAGTAATTGTTGACCTGATAGATGACGTGATCGGCGGCCTCGGCAAACGTTTTCTCGGGGTCGTCGGATACGATTAGAAACCAGAAGCCGCTTGCGAAACGAAGATTATCTGTCGGCCGGTTCTCCTTCTTCAGCTCGGCGACATAGCGGTCATACACATCTCGGTTCGCGCCTGGCACGGTGAAACCATCGCCGAAGCGGGCCGCGCGGCGCAGCGCCGCCGGCGTGAAGCCGCCCAGCCAAATCGGCGGACGAGGTTTCTGGATCGGCTCGGGCGTCACCCTGACGTTTTGGAAATCGAAAAACTCGCTCTTGAAGGTGACGGTTTCGCCGGCAAGAGCACGGCGGATGATGTCGAGCGATTGGTCGGTGCGGGCGCCGCGCTCCTTGGAAGACACGCCAAAGCCCGCAAACTCTTCGCGCTTGAAGCCGATCCCGACACCGAGTTCGAAACGGCCGCCCGAGATGACATCAACCGTCGCAATATCCTCGGCAAGGCGTATCGGATTGTGAAAAGGCATCAGCAGCACGCCGGAGGCGATGCGGATCCGGTTGGTGCGGGCGCCGATCGCCGCGGCGGCGGGCAAGATCGAGGGAAGATAACCGTCTTCGATGAAGTGGTGCTCGGACAGCCAGACATCATCAAACCCGTTGTTTTCGCCCCACGCGATCTGATCGAGGATTTCGCGGTAGAGGCGGTCGGCTGGCTGGCGCCACTGTGCCGGGTTGCGGAAGTCATACCAAAGGCCGAAGCGTATCTTTCGAGTCTCTTGGCTCATCTTGACCTCCTGATGAATTGGGGATGCCCAAAACGCTTGATCAAATTTGCGCCGCACCGCCATCTACAAACAGCTCGATGCCGTTGACGTACGCGCTGTCGTCGGAAGCGAGGAATACCGCCGCCTTGCCGAGATCGTCGGGCGTGCCGATCCGGCCGAGCGGAACGGATGCAATGGCCTCGGCCTTTTGCTCATCCGTCATGAAATGAGAGAGGCCGGGGGTCGCCGTGTAGCCGGGGCTCAACACGTTGACGCGGATATCGCGTCCCTTGAGGTCGACGATCCAGCCGCGCGCAAATGAGCGTATTGCAGCCTTTGACGCGTTGTACACCGAGCAGGAGGGGAAGCCCTTGATCGACACCATCGAGCCGGTCAGGATCACCGAGGAACCTTTCGTGAGGAGGGGCAGCGCCTTCTGCACGGCGAACAATAGGCCGCGCACGTTTGTGTTGAACGTCCGGTCGAAATGCTCCTCGGTGATCTCTCCCAACGTGGCGAATTCGTAGACCCCGGCATTCGCCGCCAGCACGTCGATATGCCCGGCTTGCGCCTTCACGGTAGCGTAGATGCGGTCGAGGTCGGCGAGGTTTGTCGTATCGCCCTGTAGCGCTGCGGCATTGCCGCCGATCGCCGTGACTGCCTTATCGAGTTCGGATCGATGGCGGCCGGTGATGAACACCCGCGCGCCTTCCTGGGCAAAATGCTCGGCGATGCCGAGACCGATCCCGGTGCTGCCGCCGGTGACGACAGCGACTTTGTCTGCGAGCTTGCGTGTCATCGTAAACTCCTTGGATTGGCGCCGCGCAGTGGCGGCATTCACCAACGTGCTGTCGGCGCTGGCTCTCGCACCTACCGTGGTGGCAGGTTCGCCAGGAGCGGGCCGAGGCCCTCGGCCATCGTAAGATGCGCGATGACCGCGTCGCGGAGCCGCTGGTACGGCAAGCCGGCCAGCATCGCGGTCTGCACCGCGGTCATGACCTCGCCCGCTTCGGCGCCGATCGAGAGCTCCGCAGAACGCTGACGCTCTCAGGAGGCGCGACTCCGAAACCGGGAGCAGTGGCGGGACCCATGTGGCGCCCTCGGAACGCTGGCGTTCGGGGTGGGACCATGGGTTCGAATCTCCTTTGCTCCAGCAAAGAGTCTGCGAACTTTCGGTTCCTGAGCGGCGGCCAGGTCGGCGTGAGGCCCTTTTTCGGAGGAAAGCAAGGCGAGCGGGCTGCGCGCGAGCTCTATGCGAGCGCATTCCAAGAAGCGCGTGAGGCCGGGTTCCACCTCTCTGCGGAGCCGATCCGGCTCGCGCCCCAGGACGAGCTAGTCGAGATCGTGCGGCGAAGTCAGGCGCTGGCACTCGAAGGCGAGGGCGGAGAGGCGGACCAAGCCCCATGACACTCGTCCTCGAGATCGAGCATCTGCTCGGGGTCGCGTTTGCCGCTCGCAGCCAGGCAAGCGACGTCCCGGACTGGCCCCCACAGCCGGACCGCGCCTACTCGGCGCTCGTCGCCACGTGGGCGGCGCGAGTGGCTGTCGCTCGGATACGTCGGCTTGCGGGAAGCAGTCGGCGGCGGCCAGGTCGCCTTCCAGGGCTGCGGGCGCGGCATC
>DASXMC010000469.1:0-2263 GCA_036495885.1 Allostellaceae bacterium
GCAGCCGATCATGCTCTCGCCACATTGGCGCGACGTGCTAGGGTCGCGAACGGTGGCGCGGCCGGTTCGGATGAAGCCCGAAATCCAAGCAAGCGCGGCAATGCCAGCAACTTGGGCGCGTTTCTAGCCGATGGGAATAACATTTCAGGAGGGGCGTTGTCCCTAATGAGGAGATTGGTGGGCTCGTCACCCGGGCCGGCTGACGAGGCGGATCGGGTCGGTGCCCGGTTTGGCGACCAGTTGATCGCGGTGCTTCCCCGTTTGCGGCGCTTCGCGCGCGGGCTGACAGGCTCGGTGGTCGAAGCCGACGATCTTGTGCAGGCGGCGTGCGAACGAGCGCTGACGCGTCGCCACCAGTTTCAGGAGGGTACGCGCTTCGACAGTTGGATGTTTCGCATCGTGCAGACGATCTGGATCGATCAAGTTCGCGCCCGTGCGGTGCGCAAAGAGGAGGCCGATCTTGCGGACACGCGCGTCGGCTCGGACGAGCCGGTGCGCCGGGTCGAAGCGAGGCTGGCGCTGGATGAGGTCAGGCGGGCGGTCGACCACCTGCCGCCGGACCAGCGCGCCGCACTGCTGTTGGTGACGGTCGACGGCCTCAGCTACAAGGAGGCGGCCGAGGTCGTTCAGGTCCCGGTCGGCACGATCATGAGCCGGCTGGCCCGTGCCCGCTTGGCGCTGCAGCATCAGCTCGAAGCCGGCGGCGGGTTGAACAGGAGTGAAAAGAATGTCGAGGCACAGTGACGACCGACTCGTCGCTTATCTCGACGGGGAAGTCGAACCGGCCGAACAGCGAGAGATCGAGGCTTGGTTGGACAGCGATCCGGTCGGCCGCGACAAGCTCGCCGCACTGGCGCAGTCGGCGGATTTGTTACGGCAGGCCTATGACGAGGTCTTGCGCGAGCCCTTGCCCGGCAGGTTGATCGCCGCCGCCCGCGGCGATACCGGCGCTGCTCGTGTTCTGCCCTTCGCACCCGCTCGTGCGGCATCGCCCGGGCGGCGATCGCGGTGGCGGGTAGCCCTGCCGATCGCAGCCTCGCTGCTCGGCGTTGTCGCAGGCGGTGGTGCCACCTACTTGGGGTTCGGCAAATTTCTTCCCGTCAGGACAGCTGACACCATCTCCCCCGCCGCCGAGACGGTGGCCGCCAACAACCTTTGGCTCGACAACGCGGCGGGTGATTTCAAGCTGTTTGTCAGCGGCGGGGACAAGGCCTTGATCGACGTTCCCGCGACCGGCGACACACGCGAGGCGTTGCAAAAGATCAGCCAAAGCTTGACGCAGCAGGTGCGCCTGCCCGACCTCAAACCGTGGGGCTTGACGTTTGCGGGTGCGCGCCTCGTGGTTTCTGACGGCCGCCCGGCGGCGCAGCTCGTCTACACGACCGAGAACAAAGCGATCGGGCCATTGGCGCTGATCATCGGGTCGACCCAGCAGGCCGATGTCGCACCGACCTTTGACCGCCGCCAGAGCCTCAATATGTTGTATTGGCGGCACCAAGGGCGAGCATATGTGCTGGTGGGCCAGGCCGATGCCGGCTATCTCTGGGGCATCGGCAACGATGTTGCCTGGCAGCTCGACGCGATTTGAGTGTAGACCCGGCTCACACGAACAGCGATCCGATTGCGTTCGCGTTGTCGACAGCGGACCGGGGATACCAAAAGCCGCAATCCAACATATATTCAATAGGTTCTGGCAAGTCGACCCGGGAATGCCGGCTCGGGCTTGCGATCGTTGCCCGTATCCTCGAAATGCATGGGCGGCCGCGCCCTGAGCCTGGAAGGTCCGTGGCTTAGGTCGGCGCAGGATTTCCTGGACGCTCGGAGTCGCATCGGGCATCATCCGCGGCGTCGTTCGATCGGTATCTTCAGGTCGAACCGTAGTATTCTTTGCGGGTGTAGACGAGACATTGCTCGTCCTCGCACCTGCAAGTATCGGCAAGGAAGGCTGCACGATGGTTTCTATAGAATCGACCCCAGAAATGGCGGCCAAGATTTACGAGACGATGGCGAAGACCCTCGCCGTAGTGCGCCGCCGCCTGGGTAAGCCGCTTACTCTTGCAGACAAAATCCTGCTCGGCCATCTCGACGATCCCGAGCATCAGGAGATGGAGCCGGGCAAAAGCTATCTGATGCTGCGCCCCGACCGGGTCGTCTTCCAGGACGTGCTGGGCCAAACCGGCTTGCTGCAATTCATGCAGACCCGGCGCGACAAGGTTGCCGTTCCGGCCACCATCCATTGCGATCATTTGATCCAGGCGCGGGT
>DASXMC010000470.1:0-4618 GCA_036495885.1 Allostellaceae bacterium
AGCGCTTCGCCTCGGAGCCCGCCGATGCCGGAAATGGTTGCCGACCCACCCGATTTGCCCTGTTATTCGCTGTTTCCCGGAGACGGAATCGAAGAATCTCAACGACTTGCTCCTGATCCCTTGTTGTCTCCCGCGCGCGACGTGCGCGGGCGCTTCGCCAAGGGAAGTTCCGGCAACCCGCGCGGGCGGCCGCGCGGCATCCCCAATCCCAGGCGACGGGTGCCCGATCTTGTCACAAGGCGGGTGACGGCGCGGGCGATGGCGGAGCTGCTCGACCGCAAGCCGCATCTGCTGATGCCCCTCGCCGGGCAACTCTTGCCGCCGCCGGCACCCGCTATCGACCCCGCCGAGCGTCTCGGGATCGACCTGTCATCGTTGCGGACGGTCGAGGATCTACGGCAGACGCTAACCACCGTCTTGGCGGCGATCTCGCGCGGCGAGATCGCGCCTGCCGAAGCCGCACGCATCGCCCGGCGGGGGCGTGCGCGGCTGCGCTCGGTCCGGCTGCTCGCACGATTGGAGCGCCGGCTGGTGCCTGAAACGCATCGGCTCCGTTGACGGCTGGGGCCAACTCTCATTAGACCCTGCTCCACTCCAGGAAGGGTGGACGATATGAGCGCAGCGGAAATGCCGGAAGATATGCCGGGCAATATGACGGACGGCTTTCACCTGGTGGTGGAGGCGCTGAAGCTGAACGGGGTCGACACGATCTATGGGGTGGCCGGCATCCCGATTACCGATCTGTTGCGGTTGGCGCAGGCCGAAGGGATCCGTTATTTCGGCTTTCGGCACGAGCAGTCGGCCGGCAACGCGGCCGCGATCGCCGGATATCTGACCCAAAAGCCGGGCATCTGCATGACGGTTTCGGCGCCCGGCTTTCTGAACGGGATGGTGGCACTCGCCAACGCCACGACCAACTGCTTCCCGATGATCATGATCAGCGGGTCGAGCGATCGCGGGATCGTCGATCTCGAGCAGGGCGACTACGAGGAGATGGACCAGCTCAGCGCCGCCAGGCCCTATGCCAAGGCGGCCTACCGCGTCAACCGCCCGCAAGATATCGGCATCGGCATCGCCCGGGCGATCCGCGCCGCCTCATCGGGGCGGCCGGGCGGCGTCTATCTCGATCTGACGGCAGAGGTGCTGGGCTCAGCGCTCGACGTCGAGAGGGCGAAGAAGTCGCTGGTCAAGGTCGTCGATCCGGCGCCGCCGCAGCCGCCGGCACCCGAAGCGGTTGCGCGGGCCCTTGAGCTGCTGGCGAATGCGCAACGCCCGCTGGCGATCCTCGGTAAGGGGGCGGCCTATGCGCGCGCGGACGAGCAGATCCGGTCGTTTATCGAGACAACCGGCATGCCGTTTCTGCCGATGTCGATGGCCAAGGGATTGTTGCCCGACGAGCATCTGCAATCGGCGGCAGCCGCCCGCTCCTATGCGATCGGTAACGCCGATGTCGTGTTATTGGCCGGGGCGCGGCTCAATTGGCTGTTGTCGCACGGCCGCCCGCCTCTGTGGTCCGAGGGCACGCGGATCGTGCAGGTCGATATCTCGCCCACCGAATTCGACAGCAACCGGGCGATCGCCGCCCCGGTCGTCGGCGACATCAAATCGGTCTTCTCGGCATTCAACGCCGCGCTGAAACCGGGCCAAATCAGGCGGCAGGCGCCCTGGATGGACGAGATAGGCAAGCGCAAGCAACAGAATATCGAACGCATGGCCGCGCGGCTCAACGCCGATCCGAGCCCGATGAACTTTTCCAGCGCGTTGCGCGCGGTGCGCAATGCACTCGCCAGCCAGCCCGATGTCTACATTGTCAACGAAGGTGCGAACACGCTCGATTTTGGCCGCAACATCATCGACATGAGCCTACCGCGGCATCGGCTCGACAGCGGCACCTGGGGGGTGATGGGCATCGGCATGGGTTATGCGGTCGGTGCGGCCGCGGTGACCGGCAAGCCGGTGGTCGCGATCGAGGGCGATAGCGCTTTCGGCTTCAGCGGCATGGAGATCGAGACGATCTGCCGCTACGAATTGCCGGTGACGACGGTCATCTTCAACAACAACGGCGTCTACCGCGGCGATATGCCGGGCCAGCCCTACTCGCCGACCGGCCTTTTGCGAGACGCGCGCTACGAGAAGATCATCGAGGCGTTCGGCGGCGCCGGCTACCACGTAACCGACACGCCGAGCTTGACCCGGGCGTTGAGCGAAGCGCTGGCGTCAGGCAAGCCGGCGCTGATCAACGCCGTCATCGACCCGACCGCGGGCACCGAAAGCGGCCACATCCAGAGCCTCAATCCGCGCAGCGCCGCCGCCCAGAGGACATGAGGTCGGTCGTCCTGGCAACATGCACATCCCAAGAGACCCTCTCCGCCCTTTTGGGGGAGAGGGAGGGACCCGCGCCACAGGCGTGGGAGGGTGAGGTGGGTGCGGGCAAGCTGCGTGGATTTCCACACCTCACCCCGACACTCTCCACCCCAAGGGCGGAGAGGGGGATATCGAAGCGGAGGGAGCCGGCGGCGATTGCCCGGTTTAGCGCAACGGGGAGAACGATGACGGGACGACGAGCATATTCTCCTGCTTGATGAACATGCCGCGGGTGGCGGGCGGCCAGCTGCCGTCTTTGCGCGACTCCTCGCGGATGCGGGCGCGCTCGTTCGCGTCCTTGTAGGCCCAGATGTGGATCCATTGGTTGAGGGGCCCGAGCTCGGTATGACCGGCGGCGGCCAGCGGCGACAATTTGGTGCGCCCCTCGATCCGCTCGGCCCATTTTTCGATAACCGTCGGCGCCGAACCGGGGAGCATCGTGTAGGTGCGGATCTCGTACAGGTTGCCGTGCTGGCGCGGAGTAAAGGCCGGGCAGAACGGCGCCGCGATGACGATCTTGCTCTCCATCTCGACCTCGAATTCCTGGATCTTCGGCGGCCAGTTCGGGATCGATTGCGAGCGCACCCGGGTGCGATGCTGCAGATCGTCATAGGGCCAGATGTGGATGATTTGGTTCAGCGGCCCCACTTCGGTGTGAAAAAAAGCGCCGAGCGGCGACACCTTGACGCGTTCGGTCAGCGCCTCGCCAAAGCGCTTTTCGACTTCCGGAACCGAGCCCGGCTGCAACCGGTAGGTGCGCATCTCAAAAATCATCTAACTCTCCCCAATCGAGTGATCGGCGCCGGGCATTCTAGAGGCGCGGGGGAGCA
Organism: Allostellaceae bacterium; assembly: GCA_036495885.1. Lineage (GTDB taxonomy): Bacteria > Pseudomonadota > Alphaproteobacteria > ATCC43930 > CGMCC-115725 > AP-15. The sequence goes on from DASXMC010000470.1 coordinate 3,195, forward strand.
AGTCAAACCCGGCACCCACCCGCTATGGCAACCGCGCCAGCTTTTCGGTCAACAGCTCGTAAAGCCGGGGGGCATCGACCTCGGTCATGAAATTCGCGTTGACGGGGCGATCGGTGACGCCCCACCAGTCGACCACAGTCATGCCTGCGGTCAACAGGCTTTCGGTTTCGACCGCGACATTGACCTTGCGCCCTTGGAACAGATCGGGCTGCAGCAAAAAGGCGATGGCACACGGGTCGTGCAGGGCCAAGCCGCGCGCGCCAAACCGGCCCGCCCGGTTCTCCTCGAATTGGTCAAGCAACGCGGCGACCGCCGGGCCGCAGCGGTTCGGCAGTTCTCGCAACCCGGCAACGCGTGTCGGCGTGCTGAGGACCTGATGGGTCACGTCGAGCGGGATCATCGTTATCGGCACGCCGCTGCCGAGCACGACCGCAGCCGCATGCGGATCGACATGAATATTAAATTCGGCGGCTGGAGTGATGTTGCCGATCTCGAACGCAGCTCCGCCGAGGATCACGATTTCGCCGATCACAGCCGAAATATCGGGGGCCTTCACCAGCGCCATCGCAATGTCGGTCAAGGGTCCGATTGCGCACAAGGTGATCGAGCCGGGTTCGGCGGCGTGCACGGCCTCGATGATGAAATCGACCCCATGTTGCGTGTGCAGCGGCGCCATCGGTTCGGCAACCGCGAGCCGCTCGCCGAGGGTATCACCGTGGATGGCGGCGGCAGTCGCAAGCGGAAGCACCAGCGGCCGTTCGCAGCCGGCATAAACCGCGATCTCCGGTCGACCCGCAAATTCGCAGATCCGCCGCGCGTTCCGCTCTGTCTGCGAGAGCGGCAGATTACCGGCGACCGCGACGATCCCGAGCACCTCCAGTTCTTCGCATGCGGCCAGCGCCAGCATGATCGCAACCGCGTCGTCGATCCCGGGATCGGTGTCGAGGATGACGCGTCGGGCCATGCTATGTCGGGCGCCGGAGCGGTCAGCGGATGCGCGAGCGAGGCGCAGCGGCGGGTCGCGACATGGCTAGCGATGCGTGGCGCGGCAGGTGGGACACAATCCGCGCGCCTCGATGACTTGCCGGGCGACCGCAAAGCCGCGATCCTCGCCGAGGCGGCGCAGGCTGCGCACAATCGCCTCGTCCTGTATCTCCTCGGCGGCGCCGCAATCGTCGCAAATCATAAACTGGCTTTCGTGCGGATGCTCGACATCGTCGCACGCGACAAACGCACTCACACTTTCGATTTTGTGGACCAGCTTGTGGAGCAAAAGAAAATCGAGAGCGCGATAAACCGTCGGCGGGCCGATCTTGCCGCGCTCGCTCTGCAGAGCGGCGAGGAGCGCATACGCGCCGATCGGCTGATCGGCAGCGAGGATCAGCTCGAGCACGCGTCGGCGCATCGGCGTCAAGCGACCGCCG
>DASXMC010000471.1:0-1566 GCA_036495885.1 Allostellaceae bacterium
ACTAACTAGCCAAGGGCTTCGCCCTTGATATCCCGCGTATCACGCTCGCTACAGCTGATAGGGCGAGGGCCTATGGTGTCCGCTTCCGATCGGGAGGCCGCCATGAACGCCTTCTACGAGCATCACAGGGACAGCATCCGCTTCGGGTATCGCTGCTTCGACCGTATCCTGCTCAACGGCCTGATCCAGCCGTTTCAGCAGCCCGAACGGGTCGTTGGCTTTTTCGACACCTACCGGCGAATTTATCCGGTCACCCGCGATGTGCTGCGCGGCGCGGCGCGGCCGAACAATTCCAGAGCTGGGTCAAGCAACAGGCCGATCGATGGAATGCTCCGATCGTCGAGGCACCAAAGGGCCGCCGTGACGAATTCGTCGAGCCCTACTTCCGAGGCGCGGAACCAGATCAGGTGGTCGTCATTCTCAAAGCCCGGGAGCCGGCGCGGATCATGACGGCGGTCGGCGACAGAAAGACGAACCGCTGGCATCTTCAGATCGCTGAGCGCTGGGTCGTGCAATACAACTTTTATGTCAGCGACCTGCGCTGGGGCCGGATGTTTGTGCGCGTGTGCCCGTACCTGCCCTTCTCGGCGCGGGTCTGTCTCAATCAACATCACTGGCTGGCCAACCGCATGCGCGAGGGCCACGTCGATTTCCAGCAATGCTCGAATGCGTTCCTGCGCTGTGGCGCACCCGAACGTCTTCAGGAGTTGGCCGACACCCTGAGTGCCGAGGATCTGTCAAGCTGCGGCCAGAAATGGCTCGCCCGCTTCACCCCGTTCTTCAGCGAACGAGAGCGCACGCAAGCCGGCTGCCGGCATCGGCTGTTCTCCTCGCAGGTCGAATTTTGCGACAACTTGATCTTCCATCGGCGCGCCGCGCTCGACCAGCTGGGCGAGCGTCTGCTCGACGCCAACCGCACGATCGGCCGGCCGAACAAGATCACCGTCATCTTCGGTCGCAAAATCACCAAGCAGTACCGGGGCAAGCTGCAAACCGAGATCGAAGACATGCACCTGCCCAACCCGGTCATTCGCAGCCATTACCGCAACGGCTTCATCAAGCAATACGTACGCGACCACCTGATCTTGCGGACCGAGGCGGCCACCAACAACGTCACCGACTACGGCGTGAACAAAGCCGTCGAGCATCTGCCGGCCCTGCGCGACAAGCTCGCCGCGATCGACGACAACTATCTCGACATCCAGCAGGACATCCTCGAGACGTTCGTCGATCGCGGGCACTTGCAGCGGCTCGCGAAGCCAACCCTGACCCCATCCGGCAAACGTGTCCCCGGTCTCAAGCTGGACAATCCTCGGCAATTGGCCCTGATGCACGCCCTCGTCCGCTTCGCGCAAATCCCCGCCGCCAACACCTTCAGCACCGCAGAAATCCATCCATACGTCGTTGCCGCCCTGGGTGACCATAGCGAGCAATACACCTTGGCCGCCTTGCGCTACGATCTATCCAAGCTGCGCGCCAAGGGCCTTGTTGAGAAGCTGCCTCGCTCCCGCCGCTATCGCCTGCCGGCCCAGGGCTATTCCGTCTGCCTGGTCTTCCTGAAGCTCT
>DASXMC010000472.1:0-3682 GCA_036495885.1 Allostellaceae bacterium
CGGCACGCCCGAGCAGATCGCCGATCTGATCGAGGATTGGTTTGCCGACGGTGCGGCCGACGGCTTCAACATCATTCCGCCGTTGCTGCCGGGACAGCTTGACGTGTTCAGTGCCGAGGTAATCCCGTTGTTGCAACGCCGCGGCCTGTTCCGCACCGAATACGAGGGCCGCACCCTGCGCGACCATTACGGTCTCCCCCGCCCCCGGCAGCGCTTTTGACGAGCCCTAGAGTCCAGCGCCTGCGGGCGCTCCCACCATCCTATGGGCCTGATCGAAACAAGCCTTGCACTCGCCGTGTGCTTGGCGCTGCTCGCTGTTGCAATCGTTCTCGACCGTCGGCCCTATCGCCCGGGCAAGCCAAATCTTGTCCCGCTGATGATCATTGCCCTGGCGGCGGGGCTAGTTCTGGCACGGCACCTCGTCGCCCTCGTGCTATAGCCGGGTGTGCTTGCCGGCGATCAAAGCGCCAAGCCGAGCATTCCGCGGCGAGATGGGTTAGGCGCGCAGACACCTAAGCCGTCGCGGCGCCATCGACCGGCAAGGCGGCGCCGGAGACGAATGAGGCTTCGTCCGAGATCAGAAACAGTGCGGCGTTGGCGATTTCCTCGGGCTTGCCGGTGCGGCCCATCGGGTTCTGCCGGCCGCGGGCTTGGACCAGCACCTCCTTGTCCTCACTGGCGGTGCGCTGCTGGTCGGGCCGCGCGACAAAGACCCGCAGCATCGGGGTATCGATCGGGCCGGGGCAGATCGCGTTGACCCGGATCTTCTCCGGGGCCAGCCGCTTGGCAAGCGAGCGCACAAAACCGACGACGCCGAATTTGGCCATCGAATAAACCGGGCTGAAGGACGAGCCGACCAGCCCCGAGGTCGAGGCGGTGAAGAGCAAAGCGCCGCCGCCGCGGGCGCGCAATTCGGGGACCGCGGCTTCGGTCGTCAGCAACACCGTGCGCAAATTGAGCCCGATCGCGATGTCGAAATCAGCCATCTCGATGCCTTCGACCGAGGCCGGACCGGGATGGCCGACATGGTTCCACACAAAATCGAGCCCGCCGAAGGCGCCGGCGGTGCGGCGCACGATCGCGCGGGCAAACTCGTCGTCCCGCAAATCGCCGGGGAGGGCCAGCGCGCGCCCGCCCGCCGCGGTGACCTCGGCCACGACAGCATCAACCCCGGCCGCATCGATGTCGACGATGCCGACCGCCGCCCCCTCGCGCGCGAACCGCAAGGCGCCGGCCCGGCCCATCCCCGATGCCGCCGCTGTAACGAGACCGATCTTGCCTTCGAGCCGCATACTTTCCTCCTTGTCGGACGGCGCAGGCGCTGCGGTTCAAGCCGCGATGCCCTTGCCGTCGTAAAGCCCATCGATCGCAGCGCCATAGACATCGCGGATCGCGTGGCGCTTGACTTTTAGGGTCGGGGTCATCTGTCCGTTGGCGATCGTGAACGGCTCGCTCGCAACGACAAAGCGGCGAACTCGCTCGCAGGGCGCCAGCGCGCGATTGACCCGGGCAACCGCGGCGCCGATCGCCTTGGTAAACCGGGGATCGGCGGCGAGCCCCGCCGGACCCGTGTCCGATGCGCCGTTCTCGGCGGCGGCAAAGCCAGAGCTGAATTCGGCATCAGGAACCAGCACCGCCACCAGATACGGGCGCCGCTCGCCAAACACCATCGCCTGAGCGATTTCGGGCTCCAAGGTCAAATATCCCTCGACCCGCGCCGGCGAGATCATCTCGCCCCCCGAATTCTTGATGAAGTCGCGCTTGCGGTCGGTGACCAAGATATATCCGTCTTCGTCTATGCGCCCGACATCGCCGGTATGCAGCCAACCGTCGATAAGCGCGTGGGCGGTTGCTTGCGGATCGTTCCAGTAGCCTTTCATGACATTGTCGCCGGCGACCAGGATCTCCCCGTCCTCGGCAATGCGCACCTTGACGCCGTCGAGCGGCGGGCCGACGGTGTCGATCTTGATCCGGGTGGGCGTATTGCAGGCGATGACCGGTGCAGCCTCGGTCTGGCCGTAGCCCTGCAATAGCCGCACGCCGAGCGCCACAAAAAAGCTGCCGATCTCCGGGTTCAGCGACGCCCCGCCCGAAACCATGGCCTTGAGCCGGCCGCCAAAGCGGCGTCGCAATTGGGCGCGCACGGTTCGGTCGAGCAGCGGATCTAGGGCGTGCTCGGCAACGCCCAGCCTTTCGCGAGCTGCGCGCTTGCGGCCGACCTCGACTGCCTTGTCGAACATCTTGCGGGCCATTTTGCCCTTGCGCTCGACCCCGCGCGTGACGCGGTGGTGCATCGTTTCGTAGAGCCGCGGCACCGCCGTCATGATCGTGGGACGGGCTTCGAGCAGGTTGGCCGGAAGCGTGTCGGCCCCCTCGGCGAAGTAAATCTGTGCCCCGATCGAAACCGGAAACATCATGCCGGCGGTGTGCTCGTAGGAGTGTGACAGCGGCAGAAAGCTCAAAAACACCTCGTCGCCGAGCCCCAGCAGTTCGAGCAGGCGATAGGCGCCGCGGCAATTGGCGAGAATGTTGCGATGGGTGGTCATCACCCCTTTGGGGATGCCGCCCGTTCCGGAAGTGAAAATCAGACAGGCGATATCATCGGCATCGAGCTCGGCGACGCGCGCCGCGATATCGTCCGGCGCCTCGTCGCCGCGGGTCAGCACATCATCCCACGACAAGAGATCGACGGCACTCGCCTGTCCCGCGGCCGGCTCGATCGCGATCACGCTGTGCACGGTCTCGGCCTGATTTGCCGCCGCCAAGACGCGCGCCGATAGGAGCGGCCGCGAGACGATCACGGCGGCCGCACCGCTCGTCGCAAAGACGTGGCGATGGTCGTCGACGTTGTTGGTGACATAGGCCGGGACCGTGATGGCTCCGGCGCTCATGATTGCAAAATCGGCGATGACCCATTCGGGCCGGTTTTCGGCAACGAGCGCCACCCGGTCGCCGCGGGCGATGCCGAGCGACGTCAAGCCGCGTGCGAGCCGGCGCGCATCGCGCGCTGCCGCGGCCCAGCTGACGGGCTGGTATCGGCCGTCGCGCTTGGTCCACAAAAAGGGCTTGTTGCCGAGCCGCTCGGCCTGTTCAAAGAACATCGCCGGCAGACTGCGACAGGTGTCGTAATCCATCCGTCCCCCCGGTCCTTCCCCGCTGCTCCTCCTGATGGTTTAGCACCAAATTCGGGGAGTGGATCGCGCGGCCCTCACTCGTCGATAAACTGCCGGATCAGCCGGCTGACCTCACCCGCTTTCTCCAGATGTGGCAAGTGGCCGGTCGCGTCGAGAATATGCACGGGGATATGGGTGGTCAGCGCTTGCGCCTGGGCAACCGGGATGATGCAGTCGTCGCGGCCCCAGATCAGTTGGACCGGGATCGCAAGCTGCTTGAGGCGTTCGGTAAGCTTGACATGCTGCCGGCCCTCAGCGAACCACGCCCGGGCGATCGTGGCCAGTGCGGTCTCGACGCCGTCGAGGCGCTTGTAGCGCAGGGTCTCCTCGATCATTGCGCGGCTGACCGAGGCCGGATCATGGACCAGCCGGCGCAACATTTCGGCCGCGTCGCGGCGGCGGCCCGCACGGACGAAGCCATCGATAAACTCGCCGTCGATTTCGGGGCCAAGCCCGGCCGGAGCGATCAGGGTCAGGCTCGCGGCCCGCTGCGGCGAGCGTAATGCGAC
>DASXMC010000473.1:0-4162 GCA_036495885.1 Allostellaceae bacterium
TTGTATTTAAGCGCATCTGCGCCTATATAGGCGTGGATGTACAGGCGTCAAGAAGGACTTTGTGATGGCCGGGAGCAGATATTCGGGACCGGACGACTGCAACTGTCTCGCGGTGCGCCAGGCGGCGCGTCACATCACGCAGTTCTATGATCAGTGGCTCGCTCCGAGCGGACTGCGCACAACGCAGTTCTCGATCCTCGCAAAGCTGCGGCGGATGGGCCCGATGACGATCAACGAGCTCGCCGCGGAGATGGTGATGGACCGGACCACGCTCGGCCGCAACATCGTGCCGCTCGAGCGCGACGGCCTCATCGCCGTCGAGCAAGGCCGCCGCGACCGCCGCAGCAAGGAGCTGCGCGTGACCGAGGCCGGCGAGGCCAGTTTCCGGGCGGCGATGAAGGGGTGGAGAGAAGCTCAGCGCCGGTTCGAAGCGGCGTTCGGCGCCGAACGAACTGGCGAGATTCGGTCCCTGCTACACGCAGTCGCCGCTACCGACTTTGCCCCTCGGATAGGTGGAGACCGAGCTCGCGGGAATTACTGGGCCGGCTCAGGCACGGCTTGATTATCTTGGTGCGGTTCGACCATTTCCAGGAGAGCCCGGGGATTGCGCCCATCATGCTGACAGACAGGTTAAATTGCCTCAAGGCGGGGCTCCTCGAGCGCGGGCGCTACAGCGAGCGGCCACTGCGCGACGAATATCTGCTGACCGAGACCGCCCGCGACTTCCGGCCGGTATTGTGGGCATATTCGTCGTGATGAGGGCCGTATCCGAGCCGAGGACGCACTGACCGAAGCGCGAGGCTAATCGCCTATTGCACTGACCGGTTCTGTCTGAAGCAGCCGCACCAGCTGTTCGGCTTCCTTGGCCTTCGCTTGGATGAGTTCACGAGGAAACAGCTGGCGTGCCCAGCGCGTGTAGAACGGCAGGGCGGCAAGAAAGGCACCCTGGGCTCGCAATACGTCGAGCGGCTGGACCTCCCATTCCTGCGCCAAACCGATGACGACCTGTTGGATCCAGGCCGGGCTCAGCGCTTGAGCGAGATCCGCGTCACGGATGATCTGGCCCAAAAGAACGAGCTTGTCGCTGCCGATTTTGTAGGGGTAGTGGGTCGCCTCGATCAGTGCCTCGATCTCGGGCAGAAAGGGCCGATCGGCGGGCATTATGTGTCGCCGCAAGCCGGCGATCGCGATCGGGATGTTTATCCGATCAGGATCGTCCTCGCCTGGGTGCGGATGGCCGGGATGATCAAAGTCATGGAATAGTGCCGCGATCAGCAGGTTGCGCATTTGACGGGGGGTTATCTTGTCGCGGTAATAGCAGCATGCCTGGTGACACAGCCACAGCACATGCAGCATGTGTCGAAAATTGTGGTAGGGGTTATGCAAATTGTGCGACTCGAAGAACAATATGCGAAAATAGAACGTCAGGTTACCTTCATAGAGACGCTCTTCATTCGCTATGATCCTGGGAAGATCGCCCGTCACTTGTGAGACCGGCATGTGTTCCTCTCAGTACGCCGGGAGCCATGTCCGTAGAGGCAGGTGTAAGCTCGCTGCCGCGGCGCTATCGCGCGCCGTGCGCCACTAGCGTTGCAAAGCTGCCAGGTGGTAAGCGCAGCTCGCTGAGCCTCGGCGATCAAGTCGTTACTCGGCAAATCGTTCAGGCTCAGCACGAGATCACTGCCGTCCGCATGGTTTTCTAACGACATATCGTTGATCAGCACGGCGCGGACAACAGGCCCGACGGGCCGCGCCTAACCGATACGCTCGACGGAACGCCGCGCCAAAGCATGTGCGCCCAAATGGGCGTATATGCATGGGTATCAAGGGGCCACCTCTAAATTATCCTAGGTCGCCGCGACGCACGAGAATTCCTAAAGCAATGATGAGAAGGTCTCGCTTGCGGAGGGGCCGGCAAGAGCCAAATTCGCTGCCAATCGAAGCTTCGGCAAACCGTAGCGCAAAACCTCTTTTAGGCCGCCTCATATGACAGCGTGCCGCTCACAAGGCTTTCACGCTTGTCGACAAGCGTCTACAGGACGCAGGTCGGCTCGTGTCGTCGAGTGGCTGCCGCGCTGTTGCGCGATTGGCGCCAGCGCCGCAGCGGCCATCGAAACTCGGATGCCCGACGGAGGACCTTGGCAACGCCCGGGCTGACATTCTGGAGGGGGCGATGAACAGGCATGCAGTTCGACCACCGGCGACGATCTGCCCGGTAATCGCCCAGCCCGCCGAGCCGCGGCCGACCCAGGCATCCAGCTAGGAACTCACCGCCGCTGGCAACAACTCTTATCGATCCAATGCATCACCCCTTGACACTCGCGAGCACGGTCCCACGTCTTCCGGGCTGGATAGGCGTAGATACTCTTATATCACCAATGCCAAGACGATGTTTCTGATCGAGGAGAAAGCCCGTGTCCGAGACCAACAAAGACATCGCCGTCACCTTCTACAAAGCTGTGATCGACGGCCGGGTCGAAGATGCCTTCCGGCTTTACGCTGGGACCCCCTATCTTCAGCACAATCCGCTGATCGAAGACGGCATGGAAGGCTTGAGGAAGGTCGCTACCTGGCTCACGGATGCCCACTGCGAGATCAAGCGTGTCTTTGCTGACGGCGATTACGTTATTCTTCACAGTCATTGGCACGGTCTGTCAGATAATCCTCGCGGAGAGGCGGTGGTGGACATTTTCCGCTTGGAAGGCGGCAAGGTTCTCGAGCACTGGGATGTGATCCAACCGATCCCGGAGACCTCGGCCAACGCCAACACGATGTTCTAAAGGTTAATCACGGCATCGACGATGAGGTCACGATGCGCGCGGTGCTCGACAGTGTTCTGCGCTCGACCCCGCCTGACCGACGGGGCCTCCTCAAGAGACCAGCGCCGGGCCCGGAGCACCGGCCCTCGCCGGCAGACCGGCGGCCTGGATCCTCGATAAGCTGGATTTGATGGTCCGGAGATCTCGTCGCCGATCCGCCTTGGGGCGCATGCTCCACAGGGTGATCAGCGCCTTTGCCAGGCTGTGGTCGAGCATGGCGCCGGAACCGCCACCGTCCCAGTCCGACCTCCCGCCGGAAATCTGGTTCCCTTGGTTCTTCCTGTAGGCGGTTCGGCCGAAGACGCAGCCTGCCGGCCTTCCGAGGACGCGCTCGGCCGAGCTTAGTTGGGTGAGGGGCCGAAGGCTTTTTTCGAGTAGAAGCTGCCTTCTTCCGTTCTGCCAAAACCTGCCGACGGTTTCGACGGGATCCAAATACTGCCTCCGTCTTGGGGGCCGGGCATCTGCGTCAGGGAATATGCGCTACCCGGATACGCCGCAAGCTGCGGTCGGGTTTGGGCTTGGGGCGGTGTCGCGTCCGCCGCATACGCTGCAATTGCCGCAGCCACCACCGGTATCGCGGACAACATCGCCGCCTTGAAACACTTGATCATCCTAGGCTCTCCCATCCAGCAGAGGGATCTGTCTCGCCGGACAAGATGAGCCTTGGCAAATTCTAGATAAGCGGCCATTTAGCGGAAGAACTATCCGGCATTAACCGATAATCGGAGGGTCGCTAAAAGTCCGGAGTTGATCAATAGAGAAATGATTTGATTCTAGATGGCGCCGAGTAACGCAATGAACGACCGTCGAGCCCAGTTAGTCTATATTTCGCATATTGCGGCCAGCCCGACGAGAGCAAGTTTTCAACACGATCCGCCGAAGGCGGCCACTCCGACGTTACCGGGTCCAGGCGTCATCAAGCCGGCGCTGCTCTTCGGCGAACCGATCGACCAGCCTATCGAGGAACAGCCGCACCTTGGCGCTTAACTGCCGGCGATGCGGGTAGAGGGCGACGATCTCCATCTCTGGCTGGGCGTAATCGGGCAGCAGTCGCACCAGCGCTCCGGAGGAAAGAAGGTCGGACACGATAAAAGGAGGGCCCAACCATAACCCGAGTCCCACGACAGCCGCTGAGCGCATGACGACGATACTGGTCGTGACCAAATTGCCTGACAAACGGGCAGCCAGCTTGTTGCCGGCGGAATCAAAAAAGTAAAACTCGGGACCGGAATAGGCGTAACGCAGAAAGTTGTGACCGGCCAGATCGGCCGGGCTGCGCGGCGCGGGATGCGTTCCCAGATAAGTCGGCGCAGCGCACAAGACGTGGTGCCATTTCGCCAAGG
>DASXMC010000474.1:0-7156 GCA_036495885.1 Allostellaceae bacterium
CAAAGACACAAAGATCGAGATCACCTTGAGGATGACAAACGTGGCAACGACGTTGAAGACGATGATGAAGGCCGCGGCATAGACCTGCAGCATGAACTGGTGGAAGCTGCCGTAGAACCAGCCTGTGCCGCTGACCCCGGGAGCGTCCTTCTCGGTTCCGATGTATTCGATCATGTCCGGATTGGCGAGAATACCGGTCAACAGACCGCCCATCAAGCCGGCCACCCCGTGGGTGGAGAGCACGCTCAGCGTATCATCGACCCGGCGGAACAGAGCCGTGGTCTGCACTTTGTTCATGACGAACCAGGGAATGATGCCGGCGCAGATGCCGATGATGATCGCACCCCAGCCATTGACGTAGCCGGCCGCCGGGGTGATGCCGACGAGCCCGGCGATCATGCCGTTGATGGCGCCGACGACCGACGGCTTGCCGTAGGACATCGAATCCATGATCGTCCACACCAGCAACGCCACGCAGGTGCACAAATTCGTGTTGAGGATGGCTGCGGAAGCGTCGGCGTTGGCAAAGTAGGGGTCGCCGCCGTTGAAGCCGTTCCAGCCAAGCCACAGAATGCCGGCGCCGACCAGCGCCATCAGCAGGCTATTGGGCGGAAAATGGTCGCGGTCCTGCTGGATGCGCGGACCGATGACCGCCGCCGCGACAAAGCCCGAGGTGCCGGCGGCGAGATGGATCACGTAGCCGCCAGAGAAATCGAGCGCTCCCAGCTGAGCCAGCCAGCCGCCGCCCCAAATACTGAAGGCGCCGACCGTGTAGACAAACGTCATCCACAGCGGCACGAAGATGATCCAGGCCTTGAAGCTCATCCGTCCGATCAGCGAACCGGCGAGAATGATGACGGTGATCGCGGCAAATACGAACTGGAAGAACATCATCGTCGCCATCGGGAAGGCGAGCGGCGGCATGCCCGAAGCCGCGGCCGGGATCGTTGCCTGCTGGAGCATGAAGGCTGCCGAGATCGCCGGCTGCGGCTTACCCCAGAACGGGAACAGCTGCTCCCCGAACGACATGTTGTAAGCCCACAGCACCCAGACGACCATCACCGCGGCAAAAGCGTACATCGCCATGAATGCCGAGTTGATCGCCCATTTGCGTTTGACGATCCCGCCGTAAAGAACCACCAGCCCGGGTACGCTTTGCAGGCCGACAAAGGTTGCCGCTGCCATCTGCCAAGCGTTGGAGCCGGTATCGAGCCATTTTGGCGTTGGAACTAACATCACTTGCCCCTTGCTGTTGTAATCGGACCTAGGCGATGAAGCAGCGCCCATGACTGCCCAATGCGAGAAGCGCAGTCTCCTCGGGCTGGCTTGAGGCAAGATCCGTGCCTAGATGAAGAAGCCTTGACAGATTTCTGACGAGGTGCCGCCTTGACGATGCTGGGTTCGCCGCGATTGCCGTCGGCGAGGCCGCCCGTTGCGGCACCCGCGAAAGCCAGGCGCCTGCGCAGGGGTGTCGCGGGGGTCGCAGCCGCAACTATAATACTGCTGGCCGGCGCCGGCCACGCCCCGCCGGCCGCAGCGGGAACCCTGCATCTGCAGTGCACCAATGCGGCAAGCGGCGCGACTTGGCCGCTGGCCGTCGATCTCGACCGCAGCCGGGTCGACTCGTTGCCGGCGACGATCACCAAAAAGTGGATCAGTTGGCATGATCCGCAATCCGGGTTTTTTGACCTCGAACGCGATACCGGCCAGCTGCAATTAAGGAATGCGTCGAGCACCGGCGGCTATTTCCTGCATTATTTTTGTCGACCGGACTAGGCCGGTCGACAAAAATAGCGGGGTCTCCACGGCGAGATTGCAACGCTGCGATCAAATAATAGGCAATTATATGCCTAATTTTTTAGCCAATCTGCCGGATACGTTCATTATTCTCACGGCGCTTGCCAAATTGGATGATGAGGGCCACGACTGGAGAGCACAGATTGGATAAATCGCGAGCATCAGGCCGAGCCGAAATCACCGCCGCGCTGGAGACCGAGCTTTGCGGCGGCGAGCTGCGGCCGCAAATTTGCGCCGGGCTGCAAGTGCGCATCGCGCCGTGCTCGCCCCCGTGCCCGAGTGGATCGACAGGGTGCCATGGCCGCGGTTGAGGCCGGCGTCCAGGCGCGGGTCGGGTTCGCCTCGAAAACCGGGCCGCGCAAGCAGAACGAGGATTTTGCCGCGGCGCTCTATGGCGCCGAGTTGCCTGAGCCGCGCCAGGAGGTGGTCGCGGCCATCGCTGATGGGATCGGCGGCGCCAAGGGCGGCCGCACCGCGGCCGAAACCGCGGTGCGCGGCTTTCTCGACGGATTTTGCGACCTCCCCGAAACAATGGAGGTGCAGCGCGCGGGCGCCAAGATCATCAGCGCGCTCAACGGCTGGATCAATACCTTGGGCCGGCAGGACCCCAAGCTCGCCGGAATGGGCTGTACCTTTACCGCGTTGGTGCTGCGCGGCCGCCTCGCTCACCTGCTGCATGTCGGCGACACACGCGCCTATCGCCTCAGCCGAGACCGGCTGAGTTGCGTGACCGTCGATCATGTGCGCCACGACGGCACTCGCCGCTCGCATACCCTCGCTCGCGCGCTCGGCGTTGAGGCCGAGGTGCGCCTCGACTACGCAACCCAGCCGATAGCCCTGCACGACCGATTCCTCCTCTGCAGCGACGGCGTGCATGGTTTTCTGACCGACTCGGGGATCGCTGAAATCCTGCGCCAGCGCTCGGCCCCGGAGGATACCGCGAGCGCCCTTGTCGACGCCGCACTCCAGTCCGGCAGCACCGACAATTGCACCGCCCTGGTGCTCGACGTGGTCGGCCTGCCGACCACAGGCTCGGCCGACATCACGGGCGAATTGCTGCTGCAATTGCCGGTGATCCCGCCGCCGGCGCTCGGCGCCACGATCGACGGGTTTGTACTGCAGGCGCTAATCTCCGAAGGCCGATACACAAGGCTGTTCGGCGCCGAGGACAAAATGGAGGGCGGGACCGTCGCATTGAAGTTCCCCAAACCGCAGCTCGCCAGCATTGCATCGCGGTGTGCTGCGTTTGTCCGCGAGGCGTGGGTCGGAGCGCGGATGCACAGCCCGTGGCTCGGGCGGGTCATCGAGCTGCCGCCGGGGCGGCAAACCTGCCTCTACACCGTGATGCCGCTCTATCAAGGCGAGCTGTTGGAAACGCGGTTGGCGCGCAGCCCGTCGCTGGGGCTCGAAGAAGGCCGCAACATTGCCATAAGTCTGGCCCGGGCGGCGGCGGCACTGCACCGCGCCGGCATCATCCATCGCGACATCAAGCCGGACAACGTGATCCTCGAAGGCGGTGGATCCTTGAAGCTGATCGATCTCGGGGTGGTTCGCGTCCCCGGCCTCGAGGATTTTCCGCCCGAAGAGATACCCGGCACCCCGGCCTATATGGCGCCCGAGATGTCGGCCGGCGAACCCGGCAACGAGGCAACCGACATCTATGCCTTGGGGGTGACGATGTTCCGCGCCTTTACCGGCCAGTACCCCTACGGCAATGTCGACGCCACCAGCCCGCCGCGGCGCAACCGCCCGCGGGACTTTTCGGCGCTGCGTCCCGATCTGCCGGCGTGGCTGCCGGCAGCGCTAGCGCGCGCAATCGCCCCAGATCCGGCGCAACGCTATCGCGACATGAACGAATTCGCCCTCGAGATCGAGGCGGGACCAGCGCACGCGCCGACCGCGACGCAACGGCCGCTGACCCTTTACGAGCGCGCGCCGCTGCAGGTCTGGCAGGGGGTCGCGGCGTTGCTGGCGCTGGCGCTCTTGGTGTCGCTGCTGACCCGGTAGCGCGGCACGGAGCCCGATCAGCCGCCGCCCCAGCGGTCTCGATGAACGACTTCGGCGAGCGGGCGCCGCGTCAACGGCCCGAATTTGTCGAGTGGCCAGCCGATCGGCATCAGCGCGAAGGTATCGACATCTTCGGGAATGGCGAGCAGCGCCTTGACCTCGCCCTCGCATCGGATGTGGTTGGTCGTGATCAGGGTGCCGAGACCCAAACCGCGGCAGGCGAGAATAATGTTTTGCACCGCCGGATAGATGCTGGCCCCGCGGATGCGCTCGGCATAGGCGAGCTCGTCCTCGTACCCGGCGGCGATTGCCGGCGGCAACGCCTCGTGCGCCGGCAGCAACGGACGTCGCTGGCACGGGATCAGCAGCACCGGCGCTTCGCCGAGGTGGTTCCACAGATGGGCCCCGCCCTTGAGCATGCGGGCGAATTGCGCCTCGGTGAGGTGTGGCGGCCGGCCACGAGCGGCGTACATCGCCGCAGCGATGTCGGAGGCCTTGCGATAAATCGCGCCGAGCTCTGCGCGCAGTTCGGCGTCGCGGACGACGACAAACGCCCAGTTTTGGGCGTTGCCGGCCGAGGGTGCACGGATCGCGGCGTCGAGTATCTGCGTGACAAGTGCGTCCGGAACCGGATCGGGTTTCAGCCGGCGCAACGCACGCGCCGAGTAGATCGCCTCGAACAGTCCGATATCGTCCATCTGATCCTCTGCGATGCCGCTTCCGCCTATGGCC
This sequence comes from Allostellaceae bacterium, assembly GCA_036495885.1. Lineage (GTDB taxonomy): Bacteria > Pseudomonadota > Alphaproteobacteria > ATCC43930 > CGMCC-115725 > AP-15. The sequence goes on from DASXMC010000474.1 coordinate 4,537, forward strand.
GCCCGCTGCGGCAGTGTTGCTAGCGACCCAGAAAGCGGGCGACCTGCTCAACAAAACCCTCGGGCTGCTCGATTTCGGGATGGTGGCCGGCGCGCGCAATCAATTCGAAATGGGCGCCCGGTATCATCCCGGCATAGGCGCGGCCGTAATCGGAGCTGACCACTCCGTCGCTTTCGCCCCACAACAGGAGTGTCGGTACGTCGATGCGGCCAAGCCAGCGCGGCAACTGCGGATTGTACATGTAAGGATGCCAGGCGTAGAGGCATAAGGCTTCGCGGTTGCGCGCGTGGATCACCAGCGCCTCGTCCGACATGGCATCGAAATCGGGGGCCGAGCGCTCGGGATCGTGCCAGCTGCGGCGGCGGACCTCTTCGGGCGATTTGTTGAAGATGTCGAGAATGTCGGGGGTCTCGCGACCGCTGATCTTGATCCCGACGGGATCGACCAGGATTAAGCGATCGATGCGGCGGGTTGAGGCGGCGGCGACTTCGGCGGCAAGCCACCCGCCGAACGAGAAGCCGAGGACAGTGATGTCGTCACCCGGCGAGATGTCGAGGACGGCGCGATAGAGATGGATCAGATCATAAATCGTATCAAAATCTTCGGGCCGCGGCGAATTACCAAAACCGGGTGCGGACGGGGCAATGATCTCACCCAGCCGAGCCAGTCTGTCGAGAAACGGCGCCTCGGGGTCGACCGTGTCGAACCCATGCATCAGCAAGATCGAGCGGCGCCCTCGATTCCCTGCGCTGCTGCCGCGGCGCAGCACTTCAAGCTCGATTCCCTGCACTACCAACCGCTCCGCCGCCGCACCGCTTGTCATCACGCACGTTCCTCGAAGGTCAGCCATATCGCCAGCGCGGTTATAGCCGCGATCGTATGGCCGCCAAAACCGGCTTGCTGCGGCGACCCCTTTCTGCCTCTGGACGTAGGCCGCAGGACGACTTACTTGTGCGACCGACCGGATACCCGGACCGGCTTCCTCCGCAACGGCGGGGCGGCGGACCATCCGGAATGTTTTTAGCACTCCGCCGCTGGCCGCCGGCCGCAAAGGCTACAATGATCACGCTTCCCCGCCTGTCCGATGCCGCCCTCAGGGTGGCGGCTATTGCTTCGATCACCCTTGCTCTTTACGGCTGCAACAGCACCGGAGCCGGTGCCGCCGCGGCGCCGCCCGGCGATCCCGCCGATTTCGCGCTCTTGGAGACCGTGGCGCGGGTGGTGCAGCGCAACTACGTCGCACCGGTTTCGAGCGACGAGCTGACCAAGGACGCGCTCAAGGGAATGTTGACGCGGCTCGACCCGCATTCCGATTACATGGACCAGGATCAATACCAGCAGATGAATGCAGTCACCCGTGGCCAATTCGGCGGGATCGGGATCGAGCTTACCCTCGAAAGCAAAATACCCGAGGTGATCTCGCCGATTGACGGGACGCCTGCCGCCAATGCCGGCATCGAGCCGGGCGACCGGATCGTCAAGATCAACGGCCTCGCCACTGCCGGCATGGATGTCGAGCAGGTGGTAAAGCGGCTGCGCGGCCCGGCCGGATCGCGGGTGGCGCTCGAGATCGCACGCGCCAATCAGCCGCCTTTCCAAGTGACCCTAACCCGCAGCACGATCCACGTCGTCTCGGTCAAATCATCGCTGCAGGGCGACCGGATCGGCTACGCGCGGGTCACGACCTTTACCGAGAACACCGCCAACGAACTCGCCGCCGCGATTGCCAAAATGAAGGCGCAGGCGCACGGGCGGTTGAACGGTTTCATCCTTGATCTGCGCAACGATCCGGGCGGGCTGCTCGATGCGGCGGTCGATGTCACCGGCGAGTTTGTCGACGGCGGCACCGTGGTGACGACCCGGGGCCGCAATCGCGAAGACGATCGGGTCTATCGCGCCCCGGTGGCCGGCAATTTGATCCCTGGAGTGCCGATGGTCGTCCTGATCAACAGCGCTTCGGCCTCGGCCGCCGAGATCGTCGCCGGGGCATTGCAGGACGATCATCGCGCCGCGGTCATGGGCACCCGGAGCTTTGGCAAGGGCTCGGTGCAGACGATCATCCCGATCGAAGGCTATGGCGCGCTGCGGTTGACGACGGCACTCTACTACACACCCTCGGGCCGTTCGATCCAGGGCCAGGGGATCAGCCCGGACATCGTCGTGACCCTGCCCAAGAACGAAGAGGTCGCAAACGCCGTGCTGAGCCATGAAAGCGATCTCTTCGGCGCGCTCAAAAACACCGGGGCATTGAACGGCCGCGGGACCGGTGCGGAAGCCTCGCTGGAGAGCGGCGGCGACAACGGCGAGCACCCGATCAAGCCGTTGATCATCGGTACCAGCAAAGACGCACAGCTCGAGGCCGCGATCGATTATCTCCAGCGGGCGGTGCGCGGCGAGGCCGGCGGCCATCCCGGCTAAGGGAGGTCAGCGGGCGGCAGCGGCAGCCGCCCGACAAAGGTGGACCGCAGCCCGCGAGCGACCCAGCGCAACAGCGGACCGATGCCGGCGAGATGGCCGTAATCGTCGAATTGGAACAGCACGAACAGCGCATAGGCCCGACGCGGATCGATCCGCCGCAACAGCCGGATGCGCACAAACATCGTGATGCCGAGGTCGCTGA
>DASXMC010000475.1:0-8580 GCA_036495885.1 Allostellaceae bacterium
CGCGTTCGGTGCGCGGTGAGGTCATCAGTTCGACCTTTGACGAGCCGGCGCAGCGTCATGTCCAGATCGCCGAAATGGTGATCGAAAAGGCCAAGCGGCTCGTCGAGCACAAACGCGATGTCGTGATCCTGCTCGACTCGATTACCCGTCTGGCGCGCGCCTACAACACCGTCGTGCCATCCTCCGGGAAAGTGCTGACCGGCGGTGTCGATGCCAACGCATTGCAGCGGCCAAAGCGGTTTTTTGGTGCGGCGCGCAACATCGAGGAAGGCGGCTCGCTGACCATCATCGCAACGGCGTTGATCGACACCGGTTCGCGTATGGACGAAGTGATCTTCGAGGAATTCAAAGGCACCGGCAATTCGGAAATCATCCTGGACCGCAAGGTCGCCGACAAGCGGACCTTCCCGTCCATCGACATCACCAAATCCGGCACCCGCAAGGAGGAACTGCTGGTCGATCGCGGCGTGTTGTCGAAGATGTGGGTATTGCGGCGGGTGCTGACGCCGATGGGCACCGTCGACGGGCTTGAATTCCTGATCAACAAGCTCAAGGAATCGAAGACCAACACCGAATTTTTCGACGCGATGAACACCTAGGTGTAGACGCCTGCGGTTTCAGTCGGGGTCGATCAATGTGAGGCGGTCGGTCGCCGGGTCGTAGTCGAGAATAAAGAGGGCGGTGTTGCGCGCCCTGACCGGGGTGGCGCCGGGCGGCAGCGCATGCTTGATCAGCTGGCGCACCATCGCACCGTGGGTCGACACTCCGATGCGCCGATGGGCGGTCGTTTCAGCAAAGCGGCGCAGAGCGGCGAGGCCGCGCGCGAGGGTGGCCGCCGCAGTCTCGCCGCCCGGAAACGCGACGTTGTTTTCGGCGTACCAGCGCTCGGTTAGTTCGGCACCAAACCGCGCCTTCGCTTCCTCCCACAGCATCCCTTCGGCGAGACCAACGCCGGTCTCGCGCAGCCCGTGATCGATCGTCACCGGAACCCGCAAAATTTCCCCGATAATCTGTGCCGTGGTCAGCGCGCGCTGGAGATCGCTCGACACCACGGCATCGAGACGATGCGGATGCAGGCGTAGGGCCAAGGCTTCGGCCTGGGCGAGACCAGTCGCGTTGAGCGGCGTGTCGGTCTGGCCTTGCAGCCGCCCTTCGCGGTTCCAGTCGGTTTCGCCATGACGAAATACAAACAGGACGCGGCGGCCGTCATCGTGGTCCATGCAGCTCCTTGCGCGGCTAAAGCGGGATGGTGCGAGCAACTTATAAGGGATAGAAGATCGGTTGAAGTCCTCCACTCACCGTTTTTTTGCGAGGAGCGCCATCGAGAAATAAGGGGCTGTTTCGATCTCGGCCAGCGGCCGGATCCGCTGGTTGGGCAAACTCGCGCGCTCGATGTAAACAGCGCCCTCAAGCCGGCCCAGTCGATCCAGCACTCGTTGGACTTTGGGCAAATGGCGACCGAGCTTGATTATCGCCGCAGCTTCGGCTGGTGCGAGACGGCAGGCGAGATCCGGCTCGGCGAGGGTTGCGGGGATGATCGTCAGCACCTCGTCTTGCGCAACCAGCGGCAATGAGGCTGCGGCGGCGCAGGCGGTCAACGATGACACCCCCGGCACGATTTCAACCGCAAAGCGATCGGCGAGCCTCGGCAACAGGCTGATAAAGCTGCCGTAGAACAACGGATCGCCTTGGCACAAGAACGCGACATCGCGGCCTGCCTCGAGTTCACTGGCGATGGTGCTTGCGGCTTTGTCATAGATTTCCACAGGCGGCGATCCCGGGCGCATCGGAAACCGGATGGCGATTTCGCGCTGGCCGCGGTCCAGCCACCCGCCGACGATCGTGCGGGCGAAGCTGTCGCCCGCTTCCGGCGCGGAGTAGGCAACCACCGCTGCCGCACGGATCAGGCGTAGCGCCTTCAGGGTCAGGAGTTCAGGGTCGCCCGGCCCGACGCCGATGCCGTAAAGCCGGCCCTCCCGCGCTGTCTTCATCTCATCCGGGCTTGACCGCCGCCCATTGCGTCACCCCCGCGAGCGGGCGCCATAAGAGATGCGCGCCAGCGGGCTCGGCGCGGCTCGCGGCAATGCGGGTCAGGCTGCCGCCGGCCGCAGAGCGCCACTCGAAGAGCCTTGCTTCTCCCGCGACCGTGACTGCGTTGGCGACGAGCCGGCCGCCCGGGGGCAACGCCGTCCATAAGCCCGGTAATAATCCCGACGCGCCGATCCCGCCGCCGACAAAAATCGCATTGGGCGGCGCCAAGCCGGCGAGCGCCGCGGGAGCGGAGCCGAGGACGATTTGCAGCCCGGGCACGCCGAGTGCTGCGGCGTTGCGCGCGATCATCGCCGCGCGCCCCGGATGGCGCTCGACCGCGACCGCCGCCATCCGATCGCCGGCGCGCAGCCACTCGATGGCAATCGATCCGCATCCGGCGCCGACGTCCCACAGCCTTTCGCCCGTCAATGGCGCAAGTGCGGCCAATGTCGCCGCCCGCACCTCGCGCTTGGTCAGCTGGCCGTCATGCTCGAACGCATCATCGGGCAATCCTGCGATGCGCGACCACGCCCGCGCGCCAGGCCCGGCGCGGCATTCGAGCGCCAAGGTGTTGAGGTCGGCAACCCGCCGGACATCCCAGCAATGCGCTTTCGCCGAGATGATAGCCTCGTTCGACCCGCCGAGACGGCTCAGCACCGTCAATCGGCTCGGACCCCAGCCGAGCTCGGTCAGCAATGCCGCGACAGCGGCGGGTGTTCCGCCGTCTTCCGACAGCGCCAGCACATGCCGGCCGGGCGTCAGGTGCAGGCGCAAAGTGTCGAACGGGCGCGCGTGCAGGCTGATCGCGGCGCACTCGTCGAGCGGCCAACCGAGCCGGGCGGCGGCGAGGCTGAACGCACTCACCTGCGGTAGGATCGTCATCGCCTCGGCCGGAAAATGGCGTGCCAACACCGCGCCGACGCCGTACCACAGCGGATCGCCGCTCGACAAAACCACGACCCGCCGGCCGCGCCATGCCGCGAGCGCCGGGATCGTGCGCGCCAGCGGCCGATCCCAAGACAGGCGCTCGGCACCGCTGTCGTCCGGGATCATCGCCAGATGCCGCACACCACCAACCAGAAGCTCGGCGGTCTCGATCAAGGTTCGCGCCGCCGGCGATAAGCCGGGAAGACCGTCCTCCCCGATGCCGACAATCGCGAGCCACCGCGTCATTCGGGGCTCGCCAGCGCGTTGACCACCGCGGCGGCGATCGCGCTGCCGCCGCGCCGGCCATGTAGAGTGATGAATTCGATGCCGTCGCCATGGGCGGCGAGCACGGCCTTGGCCTCCGCCGCGCCGACAAACCCGACCGGGAACCCGAGAACAACGGCCGGGTCTGCCGCTCCCTCTACGATGATTTCGAGGAGGTGGAATAAAGCCGTCGGCGCGTTTCCGATCGCGACGACGGCGCCACCGAGATGCGGACGCCATAATTCGACGGCGGCCGCCGATCGCGTAGTCGATTGCGCGGCGGCGATACCCGATACCGCCGGGTCGCTCAGGAAGCACAAGACGGCATTCCCGGCAGGCAAGCGCTCGCGGCTGACGCCGGCAGCCGCCATCGCCGAATCGACAAGGATCGTCGCGCCCGCCGCGAGTGCCGCATGCCCCGCGGCGGCTGCGTTTTTCGACCAGGCGAGATCGTCCAGGATAGAGACGTCGCCGACGGCATGGGCAATCCGCGCCGCCACCCGCTGGAGCGGCGCAGGAAAGCGCGCGAGATCCCCCTCGGCCCGGACCATCTCCAAGGATCGCCGCGAAATCGCCGCGGGATCGCGCAGGTAGCGGTACACCTAAGGGGACCTCTGTCCCCGCCCTGCTCCGGACACGCCCGGAGGGGGACGGACCCGCTCAGCTGGAGACCCTGCCTCCGGCGCGATCTGGATCTGCACAGTCGTCGCGGTTGGCACCGGAATGCGCCGTTGCCGCGCAGCGGTCACGCCGAGCGTCCACGCCTCTTCGCTTTCGACCCGACGGCGCTCTACCGCCGTCAGCGCCGGATCGCCGACAAACAGCTCTCCCAACGCGCCGGCGCGATCGCGTTCGGTCAAGTAACGGGCGACGGTGCGGACTTGTGCGGCGTCCTTGGTCTCGTCGGCCCCCGGGATGACCGCCCATAACGACGGGTAGACTTCGGCAATCACGATCGTCGCCTCCACCGGAGGCCGCAATCCGGTCTCGAATGGCCACACCCGCGTCTCGCCGCGCCAGCGCGGGTCGTCGTGCAGCGCGCGCGCCACCGGGATGCCGGTCAAGGCCTGGCCGCCGACCGATCCCGTCCCCAGCAATTTCCAGCAGGGCTGCGCGCTCGGAATATGAAGATCGACGAGGCGGCGCTCGGCGAGCCCATCGTGCTCGTGCCTGCGATGATGCTTGACGCCGAGATGCTCCCGCGCCGGCGCTGCGGGACGACCCCAGAATGGGAAATTTCCGCCGGAGACCCGGCGGTTGAGCGCTTCGGCGACATCGAACCGGTTGTTCCGGTTGTCTTCGTCGTCCTCGACGAGGCCGGCGATCTCGTCCCAGACCGCCCGCCAAGGGGGGTCGCCGAGCCCCAGCCGGGCAGCAAAGCCGCTGGGATAGCCAAACGGAAAGTCGAAGCCGAGCAGAACCCGCCGACCACTCTGATGCGCCGCTGCCAACCATTCGCCGAGCAGCATTTTTGCGGCATGCCGAGTCGGTAGGTTGACGAGGCTTTCGCCTTCGGCATCGTGCCGGCATAGCCAGATGCTGTCGCGCCCGACCCGCGGCACATTCGCGGCACTCCAATCGACGACGATAACTACCTCGAACATCAATTGCCGTGGCGGTGATGATCGTGATGAAAGTGATCATGCGAATGCGCGTGACCGTCGCCGCTGCTAACAACGCCGATCCCGCGGACGTGATGGTGGTGGCCCGCCTGCGGCACGCCCATATCGCCTTCGTATCCGATGATCCGGGTGCGGTATTTGCAGAGCTGACAGTTCATCGCCGGGTCGCCGCCGCCGAACTCTTCGATGCGCTCGCAAAAAGCGTCGAGTACCGCCGGATGATCGCGCAGATAGGGGGCATTGACGAACTCGATTTCGGGATGAGCGCTGGCAACGGCCTTGCTCTGGGCATAGATGCGTTTGACCAGCACGCCGGTGAACAGGAAATAGGGAAAGACGATAATGCGGCGAAAGCCGAGCCGGGCCGCACGCTTCAATGCGGCGTCGACCCGCGGGTGGGCCACACCGCTAAACGCGGTCTCGGCCCAGCCGAACCCCATCCCCTCCCAAAGCATGCGCGCGACCTTGGCAACATTCGAGTTGGCGTCAGGGTCGTTGGTGCCGCGTCCGACCACGACAAGCAGACTGTCGGAACGGTCGGCGTGGTTCCCCGGCATCGCTGCGTCGATGCGCTTGGCCGCTGCCTGCAGCAAATTGGGGTCGACTGCCAGATCGCGGCCAAACCGCACTTCGATCCCGGGGTTGTCGGCAGCGAAGCTGTTGATTTCCCAAGGCAGGTCGTTTTTGACGTGGCTTGCCGCGAACAGCATTCCGGGAATGGCAAGGACCCGCCGCACGCCGCGCGTGGTCAACGCCATAAGAGCATCGTGGATCGTCGGCCGGGCGAATTCGAGATAGCCGGTGGCGAATTCGACGCCCGGCAGGCGCGGGCGCAGCGCAGCAGCGAGCAACTCGAATTCGGCAATAGCCTCGGGATCGCGGCTGCCGTGGCCGCACAGGAGCACTGCCGCCTCGCTCACCGATTGACCCTCCGCGGCGTGCGGCCGAGACTGCGGCCGCCATGAACACGGCCGTCGCCGACCCCTTGCTGCTGCTCGCCGCCGGCCTCGCGATGGATGCGTGGCTCGGCGATATGCCGCGACTGTTCGCGCGCGTGCCGCATCCAATCGTCCTTGCCGGGCGTGCGATCGCGTTTTTCGACCGCAAGCTCAACCGCGACATCCGCAGCGAAGCTTCGCGCCGCGTGCGCGGCGCGATTACGGTGATCGTGCTGGTGGGAGGTGCGGCCGCCCTCGGCCTCGCGGTCGAGCGGCTGTGCCGCGGAAACCGGGTCGGAGCACTGGTCGAGATCCTGCTGATCGCTATCCTCGTTGCCCAGCGCAGTCTGTTCGACCATGTCGCCGCGGTGGCCCGCGCGCTGGCTCATGGCGGGCTCGGCGCCGGCCGCGAAGCGGTCCGACATATTGTCGGCCGCGACCCGGCGAGCCTCGATGTGCACGGCGTCGCCCGGGCTGCGATCGAAAGCCTCGCCGAGAATTTCAGTGATGGGGTGGTGGCGCCGGTATTCTGGTTTCTGCTTCTGGGGCTCCCTGGCCTCTTCGCCTACAAGATGGCGAACACGCTCGACAGCATGATCGGGCATACCACACCACATTACCGGGCCTTTGGCTGGGCGGCGGCGCGCCTCGACGATTTCGCAAATCTGGCGCCGGCACGGATCAGCGGGATGCTGATCGCTGCGGCGGCGCTGTTTTCCGCGGATAGCCGGCCGTCGCGGGCGCTCGCAGTCACACTGCGCGACGCGCGCAAGCATCGCTCGCCGAATGCCGGCTGGCCCGAAGGTGCGATGGCCGGTGCCTTGGGTCTGGCGCTGGCCGGCCCGCGCCGTTATGGGGAAGCCGTTGTTGCCGACCCCTGGATCGGCGAGGGCACCGCGCGCGCGACCCCCGCCCACATCGGTCGTGCGCTCGCCCTTTACAAAAACGCCTGCCTGATCGAATGGGGGCTTGTCGTCGGCGCGTGGCTCGCCCTGCATTCCAGCCTCTTTTCCTGATCGTTTGGGCTGGAATGGAGAGCGGCGCTCGGCCCGTTCGTGCCGCCGCGGCGAAAGCGCGCGAGTGACGGTCAGTTTCATGGTTTTCATTAGCTATTTTTGGGTCGGACACTGAGACGCGGCGGCCGCGCCGCGGCCAACAGCGCCGCCAGATCGAGGTTTTGCTCGAGGTGATCAGCGAGCGCGTCGAGGGTGGTCTCGATCAGATGGCGATAGCCGACGGCACTGCCGCCGGCGCCCAGACCCGCTAGATAGGCGCGGCGGAACGGGTCACTGACAAAGAGGCCGTGCAGATAACAGCCGGCGACAAGGCCGTCAGCGCTGACCGCACCGTCCGCCCGGCCGGCAAGGCGCAGCATGGGCCGAGCCAACCCTGGCCCGGTCGTACTGCCGAGATGGATTTCATAGCCTTCGACCGGCATCCCGGTAGCGACATCCACACCGGCGGCGCGCCCCAGCCGCTTTTCGGCGCCGAGCACGGTATCGATGTCAAGCAGCCCGAGCCCCGAGGCTTCGCCTCGCCGGCCTTCCATGCCGAGCGGATCGGTAATGCTGCGGCCGAGCATTTGATAGCCGCCGCACAGGCCGAGGATACGCCTGCCTTGGCGGTGGTGCGCCAGGATGTCGATGGCCCAGCCTTCGTTGCGCAGAAATTCGAGATCGGCGATCGTCGCTTTCGACCCGGGCAGGATCACCAGCGCCGCATCGCGCGGCAGGGGCCGCCCCGGCCGCACCATGACGATTTCGACATCGGGCTCGGCGAAAAGCGGATCGAGATCGTCGAAATTGGCAATGCGCGGCAACACCGGTACCGCGATCTTGATTGGCTTCTGCCCGTCGCCCTCCTCCCCGGACTTGATCCGGGGATCCGCGGGGCCCCCTCGCTCCCCGCACGCGGGGCGAGAGCCGGGGTGAGGGGCGAGGGCGAGCGAGTCTTCAGCAGGAAGCCGCTCCGCGGCGGCGAAATAAGGCACGACGCCGAACGAGCGCCAACCGGTGCACTCGCCGATTGCGGCGATGCCGTCCTCGAACAAACGCCGGTTGCCGCGAAATTTGTTGACGATGTAGCCGGCAACGAATTCCCGCTCCGACGGCGCCAGCAGCGCATGAGTTCCGACGAGCTGGGCGATGACGCCGCCGCGTTCGATGTCGCCGATCAGAACCACCGGCACGTCTGCCGCCCCGGCAAAGCCCATGTTGGCGATGTCGCCGGCGCGCAGGTTGATTTCGGCCGGGCTTCCCGCCCCTTCGACCAGCACCAGATCGGCCGCCGCAGCAAACCGCTCGAACGCCGCCAACACTCGCGGCAGCAATCGCGGTGCCAGCCAGCGGTATTCGACCGCCGAGGCCCGACCCGATACCCGGCCGTCGATGATGATCTGCGCCCCGTCTTCCGACTGTGGCTTCAGCAGCACCGGGTTCATATCGGACACCGGCTCGATCCCGCAGGCCCATGCCTGCAACGCCTGCGCCCGTCCGATCTCGCCGCCATCGGCGGTCACCGCCGCATTGTTCGACATGTTCTGCGGATTGAACGGCCGCACGCGCAGGCCGCGCCGGGTAAAGGCGCGGGCCATCCCCGCCAGCAACAACGATTTGCCGACATCCGAGCCGGTGCCCTGCAGCATCAGCGCGCGCGCCACGACCAAGACCGCAATAACGACTCATTGGTGTCATTGCGAGGAGCGGAGCGACGAAGCAATCTCGATCGGCCAGAATCCGTCCCAACCAGATTGCTTCGCTGCGCTCGCAATGACATTGCCTTCAGAACTCGATGCCGGG
>DASXMC010000476.1:0-3384 GCA_036495885.1 Allostellaceae bacterium
TCATCGCCGCGAAATCGTTGGCGGTCGGGCTATAGGGCGCGATCCAATCGGCGCCGAGACCGGCCACCGCCATGACCAGCACCAGCACCAGGCCGAAGGTGCCAAGCGGCTGGCGGCGGGCAAAGACCAGCGCTCGGCCAACCAGTGATCCCCGGCCTCCGGGCAGGTCGTCGAGAAGGGCGGGAACACCGGTTTGGTTTGGGGCGACGATGGTCATGGCAGCGCTCACGCGTAGCGGATGCGGGGGTCGAGCCAGGCATAGAGCATGTCGACGGCAGTATTGGTGAACACGAAGACGGCGACGGTCAGCATCACCAGCGCCTGGGTCAAGGTATAGTCCTGGTTCTGCACCGCCTGGACGAGCAACCGGCCGATCCCGTTCAGGTTGAATACCTGCTCGGTCACGACCAGGCCGCCGATCAGAAACGCCGACTCGATGCCGATCAGGGTCACGACCGGCAGCAGCGCGTTCTTCAGCGCGTGCCGGTTGACGACGACGCGTTCGATCAGACCCTTGGCCCGCGCGGTGCGAATGTAATCCTCGCGCATGACCTCGAGCATCGCCGAGCGGGTCATGCGCATCGTGACCGCGGACGTGCGGTAACCGACCGCGATAGCCGGCCAGATCGCCATCGACAGGTTGCGCACCGGGTCCTTCCACAATGGCACATAATCGATCGGCGGCATCCACGGCGCGCCAAACGCAATCTGCGAGATATTTAGAATCGCGAGAATGATCAGGATACCGAGCCAGAAGCCTGGGGTGGCGAGACCGGCGATGGCGATCACCCGGACCACAAGGTCGGTGACGGTGTTCTGCTTCAGCGCCGAGAGCGTGCCGAACGGGATCGCGACCACGACCGCGACGACCGTTGCCAGGATCGCGATCTCCAGCGAGATCGGAAAGCGGGCGGCGATCTCGTAGGAAACCGGCTTGCCCGACCACATCGAAGTGCCGAAGTCAAAACGGCAAAAGCCCCAGATGAAATCGAAGAATTGCAGGAGAATCGGCCGGTCTAGCCCGAGTTCGGCATGGCAGGCGGCGACCGCGCGCTCGTCAAAGGTGCCGCCGCCGGAGCCGAGCCGTACGACGCAGATGTCGCCTGGGATGAGCCGCATCAGCAAAAATACCAGGGCAGCCGCCCCAAACAGGGTCGGCACCACCAGCAGTATCCGCTGAATAATGTACCGGTACATTTCGTTGGGCGCTCCCTTGCGCCGGCCTAGCTGCGCCTTCGCCGACGCATCACTGGTGAATCTCGCCGCATGCGACCCAATGGCCGAGGCGCAGCTCACGCAGCTCCGGCCGCGCCACGCTACACCCTTCGACCGCGATCGCGCAGCGCGGGTGAAACACGCAGCCGGATGGCGGGTTGATCGGGCTCGGCACCTCGCCCTTGACCGGGCGGAACGCGCGCGTCTCCTCGACCGTTGGATCGGGGACCGGCACCGCCGACAGCAAGGCTTGGGTGTAGGGGTGGAGCGGGTTGTCAAACAGCTCGTCGCATTCGGCCAGCTCGACGATGCGGCCGAGATACATAACCGCGACCCGTTGGCACAAATGACGCACGACTGAAAGGTCGTGGGCGATGAATAGATAGGTCAGGCCAAAGCGCTCGCGCAAATCCTCCAGTAGATTGACGATCTGCGCCTGGATCGACACGTCTAGCGCCGACACCGCCTCGTCGCAGACGATGAACTCGGGCTCCAACGCCAAGGCGCGCGCGATCCCAACTCGCTGGCGCTGGCCGCCCGACATCTCGTGCGGATAGCGGTCGGCGAATTTGGGGTCGAGCCCGCATAGCGACAGCAGTTCGCGTACCCGCGCCGTCCGCCGCGCCGCGTCGCGTTCGATGCGGTGCACCCTGATCGGCTCGGCGATGATCTCGCCCACTTTCATGCGCGGGTTCAGTGAGCTGTACGGGTCCTGAAAGATGACCTGGATGCGCCGCCGCAGCGCCAGCAGCTTGCGGCGTTTGAGCTTGGCGATGTCGGCGCCGTCATAGCGGATCTCGCCGGCGGTCGGGCGCTCGAGCCGCAAGATACAGCGCCCAGTCGTGGTCTTGCCGCAGCCGCTCTCGCCGACCAGCCCGAGGGTCTCGCCGCGGCGCACGGTAAAGTCGATGCCGTCGACTGCTTTGACCTCGCCGACCCTACGGTGGGTGAAATTCCCCTCTGTGACCGGGAAGTGCATCTGCAACCCTCGGACCTCTAGGAGCGGGCGTTCGCCGGTCGCCGACATGCCCCGCCTACCCTCCTCCTCTGTTCCTATTTGTCGAGCCAGATCGTCGCCAGATCCTGATTTACATAATGGCTCGGCCCGATCTTCCAGCCTTTGACATAGGAATGGTACGGCACCACCCGCTGCCACCACAAAAGAAAGATCTCGTGGGCCTGGTCGTCGAGCACGTATTTAGCAAATTGGAGCAGATCCGCTTTCTGCTTCTTCTTGTCGAGCTCGCGCAGCTGGCGGTTGTACATCTCGACTTCCTTGGCGTCCTCAAAATTACCGTAGTTAGAGCTGGATACGGCATGCGGCAGGTATTTGCCGACATCGGCAAGCGGATTAACCACGTTCTGGCAATTGCCCTCGACTGTAACGTCGAAATTGCCGCTGCGCTGGGCTTCGAACCAGGGACCGACCGGGACGACCTTCTGCGTCACGTGCAGGCCGATCTTGCTCCATTGGTCGACAACCCAGATCCCGTAATATTTGTAGGGCTGATCATTGTTGCGGTTGAGCAGTTCGAAGCTGAGACCCTCCGCCCCGGCTTCCTTCAACAGCCACCGCGCTTCGGCTCGCGACTTCTCGATATCGGGCCAGTAGCCGGCGATCTGCTGCAGTTGCTCTTTTGTTGGAGCGAGTGGCGAGCCCGGATAGGTGACGCCACCGACGGTATGCACGAGGGCGATCTTGGACAGCTTGGGCGCATCGCCCCATCGGTCGATCGCCAGGGTCAAGGCACGGCGCACGCGAACATCGTCGAACGGTTTCCTGGCGGCATTCGGAGTCACCAGCCCGCCGCAGTTCCAGTCGCTGGTCTGGATCGCCAGCTTGTCGCCAAGCGCGTCCTTCAACTCGTCGACTGCTGAGGGCGGAAAACCGCGGAATTCGATGTCGGCGCGACCGCTGCGGATTGCCTCGATCTCGACTGCCTGCTTGGGGGCGAAGATGCCGGTGAACCCATCGAGATAGGGCATCCCCTTGCGGAAGTAGTCCGGATTGCGCTCGCCTTTGATCGACTGGCCGACCTGGTAGTCGACGAACTTGAACGGGCCCGAGCCCATGATGTTCTTCTCGTACCAGTGCGGGTCCTTGTCGATGATCTTCTTTTCGTAGATCCAGGCGTAGGGGTCGGCAAGCGCGGGCAGAAACGCATCGGT
>DASXMC010000477.1:0-6611 GCA_036495885.1 Allostellaceae bacterium
CGATTGGCGGGTCGCACCGGTGCCGGACGATCTTCGCGACCGACGGATCGAGATTACCGGTCCGACCGACCGCAAGATGGTGATCAACGCGCTCAACTGTGGCGCGAGCGTGTTCATGGCCGATTTCGAGGATGCGAACACGCCGACCTGGCAAAACCTGATCGAGGGTCAGGCAAACCTCTGCGATGCCGTGCGCCGATCGATTACCTTCGACGACCCCGAAACCGGCCGTCATTACTCGCTCAACGACAAGACCGCTGCGTTGTTCGTTCGCCCGCGCGGCTGGCATCTACCGGAAAAGCACCTGTTCGTCGACGGTGCGCCGATGTCGGGGGCGCTGTTCGACTTCGGTCTGTTTTTCTTTCACAACGCCCGCGAGTTGATGGCGCGTGGCACCGGCCCCTACTTTTATTTGCCCAAAATCGAGAGCCATCTTGAAGCCCGGCTGTGGAACGAGGTGTTCCTCTATGCTCAGGCAGACCTCGGCCTGCCCCGAGGCACGGTGCGCGCCACCGCACTGATCGAGACGATCATGGCAGCGTTCGAAATGGACGAGATCCTGTGGGAATTGAGGGACCATTCGGCCGGGCTTAATTGCGGCCGCTGGGACTACATTTACAGCTTTATCAAGAAATTTGCCGAAGACCCGGCCTGCGTCATGCCCGACCGCGGCCAGGTCACAATGACCAGCCATTTTCTGCGCAGCTACAGCCTGTTGCTGATCAAGACCTGTCATCGCCGCGAGATCCACGCCATGGGGGGCATGGCGGCGCAGATCCCGATCCGCGACGATCCCGCGGCCAACGAAGCCGCGATGGAAAAGGTGCGCGCTGACAAGTCCCGCGAAGCCGGCGATGGGCATGACGGCACCTGGGTGGCACACCCTGGGCTCGTCGGCATCGCCAAGGAAATCTTTGACCGCGAAATGCCGCAACCCAACCAAATCGCCCGCAAACGCCAGGACGTGCATGTCGCCGGCGCCGATCTCCTAACCGTACCCGCGGGAACGATCACCGAGGCGGGTCTGCGCCAGAACCTCAACGTCGGTATCGGCTACATCGAAGCTTGGCTGCGCGGCACCGGTTGCGTCCCGCTCTATCATCTGATGGAAGACGCCGCCACGGCCGAGATCAGCCGGGCCCAAGTGTGGCAGTGGATCCGCCATGGCGCCAAACTCGACGACGGGCGGCAGGTAAATGGCGCCTTATGTAAGGCCGTGCTCGACGAAGAGCTTGCAACGCTACGCGCCGATACCGGCGAGGAAGCCTATCGGCAGGGGCGCTTCGATGACGCTGCGGCATTGTTCCGCGAGTTGATCGAAGCGCCGAGCTTCCCCGAATTCCTGACGTTGCCGGCCTACGACATGATCATCCAAGAAGGCGGCTGACCGAGCGGCGCGCGACCGCCACTTACTCGGCGCGCGCGGTGCTGGTCAGCATTTCGGCCTTGCGGTCGAGTGCCGCAATCAGGCCGTCAACGCCCTGGCTTCTGAGAATATCCGCGAACTCGGAGCGGTGGGTCGCGACCTCGCTGATCGTGCCGTCGAGATAGATGTCGCCGATCAACCAGGTACCGCCATCAGGACGTAACAGATAGTCGACCTCGACTGGAGTACCATCGGCTTTGATGATCTTGCTGGTGACGATCACGCCATAGGAGTCTTGGCGCTCGCCGGTGACATCGAGCTGTTGCCCGTGGTAGCTGTCGAACCGGTCCGCGTAGACCGCCGAGATGTAGCGCCCATAGCTTTCGGTCACCTGCTGCTGTTGCGCCGGGGTCAAACCGCTCCACCCAGTCCCGAACGCCAGACGGGCCATATAGGGCAGGTCGAAGTTACGGCGAATTACCGGGGCTAATTGCGCGTAGCGCCCGCTGCCGCCCAGCACCGAGCCGTTTTTCATCGTAGCCAGCAGATTGCCGTAAAGTTGCACGACGGTAGCACCGGCGTTGCTCCCGACGGCAAGGGCAGAACCAGAGCTCACCGCGAGCCCCAGCATTGCTGCCAATCCCAATGTTTTCGGGCGAAATAAATTTCGCCCCCATTTCCACGAGGGTTTCCGAGACGAAGACAACCTCCGCGGGGCAGGCCCAAGTCCTGCCGAGATTTTTTCGAACATGTCCGATCTCGTACTAACTGTATCTCCCAGCGGTTTTAAGTACGCGCGACGATGACGGTTTCAAGGACATGCCTGGGACGCTACGGGCACATGCAGCAGTACGCAAGCTGGCGAACCGAGCGCTGCTGAGGGGCGCGCCACACCCCTTTAACCAACGCATGGTCGGAGACAAAAATTTGCCACGGATGTTTATTATAGCGACGTCTGCTAAGTCCATTCCAGAGCTTCCGCGAGAGAGCAGCAGTTCTGAATTAGATGGGTGACCGATGCACTCCCCTTTCGACTTGTTGGCATTGCTGTTGGCGCTGGCCGCCCTGTTCGGTTACCTCAATCATAGAATTCTTCGTCTACCACTGACAGTCGGTTTATTGTTGCTGGCGCTGCTCAGCACGGGCCTGCTGATCGCTCTGGGCGCCGCGTTTCCGCAACTCGAGATTAAATTAGCGATCCGCGCGTTGCTCTCCAGCGTCAATTTTCCCGCCGCGTTGCTTAACGGTTTTTTAAGCTTTTTATTGTTTGCCGGCGCGCTTGAAGTTGATTTCAAGGAATTGTTTGCACGCAAATGGACAATCCTGACGCTCGCGATCTTTGGCACCTTGCTGTCGACGGTGCTGGTCGCCGCCGGGCTCTTTGGCGTCGCGGCAGCTCTGGCGATCGGCATCCCCTTTGCCTGGTGCCTGGTGTTTGGCGCATTGATCTCGCCGACTGATCCGGTCGCGGTCCTCCTGGTCTTGAAGCGCGTCGGCATTTCGGAGTCGCTCCAGGCCGTCATCGCCGGCGAAAGCCTCTTCAACGACGGTATCGGCGTCGTGTTGTTCTCGCTGCTGTTGTCTTTGGCGACCGGAACCGGAGGCGCCGGCGGCCACCCGCTGGCGATCGTCGGGATGTTCCTGCTGTCGGCCTTTGGCGGCGGGCTTTTGGGTCTGGGGCTCGGCTTTGTCGCCTTTCTGATGATCCGAGGGGTCGACGACTACTCGGTCGAGCTGATCATCTCGCTGGCGCTCGTGACCGGAACCTACAGCCTGGCCGGCATGCTGAGCGTCTCGGGTCCGGTCGCGGTTGTGGTAGCCGGCATCCTGATCGGCAACCAGGGCATGGAACGGGCGATGAACGAGCGGACGCGTCAGCATTTGCAGGCATTCTGGCTGATGGTCGACGATACGCTGAACGCGCTGTTGTTTCTGCTGATCGGCCTGGAGATTGCCGCGATCGATCTGAAACCGCAGGCGATCATGGTGACGGCCGCGATGATCCCGCTGGTGCTGGCGGCGCGCTGGATCAGCGTTACCGCCTCGGCATTGCCGCTCAGCCTGCGTTTGGCGCGCCGCTTTGGATCCTCAGTGGTGTTGACCTGGGGCGGGCTGCGCGGCGGGATCGCGGTGGCGTTGGCGCTGGCACTGCCGCGAAGCCCATACAAGGACGTGCTCTTGACGATCGCCTACGGCATCGTCGTGTTCTCGATCGTCGTGCAAGGGTTGACTCTCGAGTGGGTGGCTCGCCATGTGCTGCCGCGGACGCCGGTGCACATCGCCGCAGAAGACAGCTAAGATCGACCCACCGCACGGCACCGGCGTTAACCTGTCGCTCGGCCCCCGCGACGCCACCATGCAGCCCGGATGCGCGCCATGGACAAAATGGACAAAAAGTTTCACATCAACTTCTGGTACGTGATCGCCGCCATCCTCGGGATGCTGTGGATCCAGAGCCTCTATCTCGGCAGCACCCAGCCCACGTCGATCCCGTACAGCAAGTTTCAGGACTTGCTGAACGAAAACAAGATAGCAAAGGTCGAAATCGGCCCCAACTACATCGAGGGCTCGCTGAAAAAGCCCGAGCCCGACGGGTTGAGGGACTTTATCACCGCGAGGGTGCCAGCGGATCTCGCCAAGTCCTTCGAGAAGCACGACGTCATCTATAGTGGTGTTGTCGAAAACCATTTTATCAGCGATCTCTTATCATGGATTCTGCCGGCGATCATCTTTGTCGGGATCTGGATCTTCGCGATACGCCGATTCGGCCAAGGCGGGCTCGGCGGGGTCATGCAAATCGGCAAGAGCCGTGCCAAGATTTATGTCGAGAAGGAGACCAAGGTCACCTTTGCCGACGTCGCCGGCGTCGACGAGGCCAAGGATGAGCTCGTCGAAATCGTCAATTTCTTGAAGGATCCCCAATCCTATGGCCGGCTCGGCGGCCGCCCGCCAAAGGGCGTATTGCTGGTCGGCCCGCCGGGAACCGGCAAGACCTTGCTCGCGCGCGCCGTGGCGGGCGAGGCCGGGGTGCCGTTCTTTTCAATTTCAGGTTCGGAATTTGTCGAAATGTTTGTCGGCGTCGGCGCCGCCCGGGTGCGCGACCTGTTCGAGCAGGCCCGCCAGCACGCGCCGGCAATCATCTTTATCGACGAACTCGACGCGCTCGGCCGCGCACGCGGCCCGTTTGTCGGTGGCGGCAATGACGAGAAAGACCAGACTTTGAACCAGCTGCTGGCCGAGCTCGACGGGTTCGACCCGACCAGCGGGCTCGTGCTGCTCGCCGCCACCAACCGGCCAGAGGTTCTCGACCCGGCCTTGCTGCGCGCCGGGCGCTTCGACCGTCAAGTGCTGGTCGATCGGCCCGACAAGGTTGAGCGGCAGCAGATCCTCGCGGTCCACATGAAAAAGGCAAAGCTTGCCGCGAACGTGAACGCGGAGCAAATCGCGGCACTGACGCCGGGCTTCACCGGTGCGGATCTCGCCAATCTGGTCAACGAGGCGACGTTGCTTGCGACCCGGCGTCACGCCGATGCCGTCGAGATGGAGGATTTCAACAACGCCATCGAACGCATTGTTGCCGGGCTCGAAAAGCGCAACCGGCTCCTGAATCCGCTCGAACGCCGTGTCGTCGCCTATCATGAGCTCGGACATGCGATGGTCGGTCTCGCCTTGCCCGGGCTCGACACGGTTCACAAGATCTCGATCATTCCGCACGGTGTCGGCGCACTCGGCTATACGATACAGCGTCCGACCGAGGACCGCTATTTGATGACGCGCGCCGAGCTCGAGCACAAAATGGCGGCGCTGCTCGGCGGCCGGGCTTCGGAAAAGCTGGTTTTTGACGAGATTTCGACCGGGGCGGCGGACGATCTGGCCAAGGCGACCGACATCGCCCGCGCCATGGTGCTGCGCTATGGGATGAGCGACGCGCTCGGCAACGTCGCCTATGACCGCGACCGCCAGCCGTTTCTGCAGCCGGGTTATCCGATGCCGCAGGAGCGCATCTATGCCGAGGGCACTGCCGAGGCGGTCGATCAGGCAGTGCGTACCCTCGTTGACCGCGCCTTTGCCGCCGCCACCGCGGTCCTGCAGCGCAACCGCGCGCTGCTCGATCGCACCGCCGCGGCGCTGTTGCGCACCGAGACTCTGAGCGAGCCCGAGATCCTGGAGCTGAAGCGGGAAATCCAGCCGGCGCCCGAACTGCCGCCGCCGCTCGTCGACCGGCCGGCCGCAATCGCCGCCGCGTCGTGACGGCGGCATTCGACCCAGCCGAGCGAGCGCCTTGACCCGAGTAATCGGCGAAGGTCAAGATCACACCGTCGAGCCGCGTAGAGCCCTGATTTCCGGAGAGCCAACATGTCGGAACGCGCACCGTTTCTGAACCGACCCTATAGCGCGTATCACCACCGCGAGCGCCCGCCGGCGGATGAGGAGCTGACCCGGGTCGGGCCAGGTACCCCGTGCGGCGAATATTTGCGGCGCTTTTGGCAGCCGGTGATCCAGACATCCGAGCTTGGTCAGGTGCCGCGGCGGCTGCGCATTCTCGGCGAGGATCTCGTCGCGTTTCGCGACACGAGCGGTGCGATCGGTCTCCTTGAGTTGCATTGCTCGCATCGCGGCACGTCGCTCGAATTTGGCTTGATCGGAGAGAAGGGCATCCGCTGCTGCTATCACGGCTGGCTGTTCGGGGCGGACGGCACGATCCTCGAAACCCCGGGCGAACCCGCCGACAGCACGCTCAAGGACCGGCTGCATCATGGCGCCTATCCGGTGCGCGAATATCAAGGACTGGTGTTTGCCTATATGGGACCGCCCGACAAACAACCCGATTTTCCGATCCTCGACACCTGGGACCTGCCGGGCTACCGCCAGGTCGCCCGCGCCCCGACAATCTGGGAATGCAATTGGCTGCAGGTCAAAGAAAACAGCATGGACCCGGCGCATCTCGCGTTTCTGCACACACTGCCGGGCAGCGAAGGGTTTACCCAGGATTTCAACGAAAAGCCCGAATGGGACTGGATGGAGACCCCTCTCGGCATGGTCTATATCGATACAAGGCGGCAGGCCGACCGGGTGTGGGTGCGGGTCGCCGACTTCATCCTTCCAAACATCCATCAATTCCCGCCCAACGCCGATCCGATGGCGCAGCGCAACTCGGTCAGCCGGCCGCAGGCGACAACCTGGGCCGTCCCGCTCGACGACACCCATACGATGCAGATCGGCTATCACCGCGCTCCCGAAGGCA
>DASXMC010000478.1:0-3816 GCA_036495885.1 Allostellaceae bacterium
TGCGGATCGTCGGCTATCGCCGCGATCGATCCGACCCTAGGTCCGAACCCGAACCGATGCAGTGCCAGCGCCGCTTTCTCGGGATCTCGCGCCATCACGCCCGCCACGATCGAATTTGTCGAGCCTCGGTTTATGCGCGGCCGCGCGGGAAAAAATCCCCACCGCTCCCTTGCCATCCGCCCATTTTCGGTTGACCTCGGCGGTTGGTGGTGAGCGAAATCCGCGCTGCCATGGAATTGCGCAGTCTCCATTATTTTGTCCGCATCGCCGAGCTCGGCAGCATCACCCGCGCCTCGGCGCATCTGCAGATCGCACAGCCGGCGCTCACCCGGCACGTGCAGCGGCTCGAAGACGAGCTCGACGCTGCCCTGTTTACCCGCGCCAATCGCGGGGTCCGGCTGACCGAGGCCGGGCAGAAATTGCTCGACAGCGCCCAGCGCATCCTGCGCGATGTCGAGCGCACCGGCGACGAGATCCGGGCGCACAGGGCGCATCCCAGCGGCAAGATCATCCTCGGGGTCACGCCGACCCTGTGCCCGGTGGTTGTGCCCGAGCTGTTTGCGCGCATGCGCGACGACTACCCGTTGATCGAATTGAAGGTGGTGCATGCCGGCACGGTGCGGCTGGAGGAGTTCATCGTCGCCGGCCTTGTCGATTTGGCGCTGATGGCCGAGATTTCCCGGAGCCGGCTGATCGTCTCGACCCGTCTCGCCGAAGAGGAGATGGTCCTGGTGACGCGCCCCGGTGCCAGGCCATCGGGCATTGTTTCAGCCGAAGAACTGAACCGCACGCCGCTGATCCTCGGCGACGGTTTGCGCGCAGCACTCGACGTGTTGCTCCGCGGACGCAGCATCGCGCTGCAGGTCGACACCGAATTAAATGACCACGAAACCATCCGGCTGATGGTGCAGCAAGGGGTCGGTGCTTCAATCCTGCCGCATTCGTCGGTTTATCGCGAGTGCGCGCGCGGGGTGGCGCAAGCTCACCGGATCACTGCATCGGGTGTTTTCCGCACCGTGGCGCTCGGCGCCGCCGCCAGCCGCGGCCCGTCGGAGGCGCGCCAAGCGGTGGCCGAGGCGGTGAGCGGGGTGCTGGCCGACATCGAAGCCGCGGGCAAGCTGCGTCCGCAAATCCGCGGACCGATCGCCGATACCGCACCCCGCCCACGCGCCCGTCAGGCAGCCAAAGCCGAAGCTTGAAAATCACGACTGACTGGGACCGCGAGCGAGAACCAGTCGGCGCGGCGCTCGACCCCTGGGGTATCGGCTTTTTGCCTTTCGGCGTATCTAAGCGCAAGCAGTCGATCTGGTCATAATGAGCTATTAGCCGAGGTTCCGGCCCGTGATAGGTGCGGCATGAGCGAAATCACTGAAGCGCCGTTTGAAATGGCCAATTTGCCGCCGCGCCTGACCGGGCTGCCGATGGTTGTGTGGGTTTCGGAGCGCGGGAACGCGCCGCACGACGTGCGGGTGAAGGTCTGCCGCGTGCGCGGCGAGCGGATGCAATGGAACAACACCGCGAGCGTTGCCGTCCGGCCCCAACCGCACCTCGCCGCCGGACAATTGTCGCCGGCCGACCTCGCTGTTGTCAGCGATTGGATCCGCCTCAACGAGGCCGTGCTGGTCGATTATTGGGAACAGCGGATCTTCACCGACGAGTTGCTGGCGCGGCTGCGAAAGCTGCCGTGACTGTGAAAGCTATGCCGCGGACCCCCGCGGCCTGAAGGCCAATCCAAGAGGAGGAAACATGCAGATCGTCGATTCGCAAATCCATCTTTGGGAAAACGCGCGGATGTCGCCGCAGCACCGGCAGATCCCGACCTATAATGTCGATGATGCGCTGAAGGAGATGGCCGAGGCCGGAGTCGATGCGGCGGTCATTCATCCGCCCAGCACATTGGGCGAAGGTCCGAATGCCCAGGCGGTCGAGGCGGTCAAAGCCTATCCGAGCAAATTTTGCATCCTCGGCAATTTCGACCTGCAGGCGCCGAACTGCGAGGAGATTGTGAAGAACTGGCGCCAGCGCCCCGGCATGCTCGGCTTTCGGTTCACCTTCAACCAGCCGCACCAGGCGAGTTGGTGGTCGGACGGCTCGCTCGACTGGTTCTGGGCGGCGTGCGAGCGCGAGAAGCTGCCGGTCGGATTGATGGCGGGCGGGCATCTGGCCGAGCTCGGCAATATCGCCGAGCGCCATCCGGGCTTAAAGCTGCACATCGATCATCACGGCCGCGGCGGCGGCGTTGGAGGACCCAAGGACGATGCCGCCTTCACCAATCTCGGCGATATGCTGGCACTCGCCAAATATCCCAATGTCGCGGTCAAATTGTCGGGCGCGCCGAGCTATTCGAGCGAGCCCTACCCCTACCGCAACATTCACAAATACATTCGCCAGATCGTCGACGCTTTCGGCCCGCAGCGCTGCTTTTGGGGCACCGACATCACCCGTATGCCGTGCTCCTACCGGCAATGCGTGACGATGTTCACCGAGGAGTTGCCGTGGCTCCAGGGCCGCGACAAGGAATTGGTCATGGGTGACGCGATCTGCGACTGGCTCGGCTGGAAGCGCCCGGCATAGTTACGCCGCAGCCGCTTGCGCGAGGGCCGTGGGACCGTCGGGCAAAGTGGAATCCGGGGGGCGCTGCATCGCCGGACGCACTTGGCCGCATGGATCCTACCGTACGCGCGTTCCGCAGGATTGTCGGCTATTGGCCCGGCGCTCCGAATGGCTGCTAACGCGGTCGGGAACAAAAGGAGCGACATGGATCTGATCGTAAAGAATGTCAGGCTGGCGGATCGGCCGGGGGACGAGCCCGTCGATATCGACATCGCCGATGGGCGGATCGCGGCGATCGGGCAGCGGCTCGGCGCGGCTGGCGAGGGTTACGATGGGGGAGGCCGGCTTGCCTGTGCCGGGTTGATCGAGACCCACATTCATCTCGACAAATCGCGATTGATCGACCGCCTGCCGGCCGAGCCCGGTCGTCGCATCAACCCGATGAAGCGCGTCGCCGAGATCAAAAAGGATTTGAGCGTCGAGGACATCCGACAGCGCGCCGCACTGACCCTCGACGACTGCATCGTCAACGGCACCACCCGCATGCGCACCCAGGTCGAGGTCGACCCGGCAATCGGCATGCGCGGCTTTGACGGCGTGCAATCGCTGATCGACGATTACCGCTGGGCGATCGACATCGAGATCTGCGTTTTCCCCCAAGACGGGCTGACCAATTATCCGGGCACCGACGAATTGCTGGTCGAGGGTTTGAAACGCGGCGCCAAAGCGATCGGCGGCGCGCCGCGCTACGATCCCGATCGTCACGGCCAGATCCGCCGCATATTTGAGCTGGCGCGCGAATACGACGCCGATATCGACCTTCATCTCGATGTCGGAGACAGCGCCGATGATCTCGACGTGCCATTGGTCTGTGGCCTCGCCCAGCAATACCGGCGCGGCGGCCGGGTCACCGTCGGTCATATGGCAAAGCTCTCGACGATGCCGCCATCGGATCTTGCCGCCCTCGCGCGGCGTATGGCCGATGCCGGCGTCGCCGTCACCGTGCTGCCGTTGACCGACCTCTTTGTGATGGGGCGCGACCAGGATCACAACATCCGCCGCGGTGTCGCCGACGCCAATTTCCTGGTCAAACATGGTGTAAACTGCTCGTTGTCGACCAATAACGTGTTGAACCCGGTCACCCCCTACGGCGATTGCTCATTGATCCGGATGGCCAATCTGCACGCCAATGTTCTGCAGATCGGCCGCCCCGAGCAGTTGCGCGAGTGCTTTTCGATGCTGACCGAGCGGTCGGCCCGTCTC
>DASXMC010000479.1:0-3578 GCA_036495885.1 Allostellaceae bacterium
TGAGGGGGAAACCGCAACGGCAGGAGGGGGACAAATGCCGGATATGCTCATACGACTGGCTTTTATAGCAGTAATCGCGGGAGCGGCGATCCCGGCTTGGGGGGCCGGCATGCCGGACTTCGGGACCAAGAATTTCAGCCCGGGCGAGGACGCCCCATCCTATTTCTCGAACGAGAATGGGGTAATGGGCACGGCTGCAGGCGAAGCATGGGATGACGGGGAAGACGCCGCGATCAGTTCCGCCTCCGAGACGAGCAAGCCTGCCGGCATCGCATCGCGTTATCATGGCAGGCTCGCGGCCCACGAATCGAGATACCACCGCACGGCTTACGCGCGGCCCAGCGGTCATCTCCGGAGCGCACGATCGGCGCAATACTCAAACGTTCCGAAAACCGCGGCGAGAAACCGGTCTTCCAGAAACCCAGCCGCAAACCTCAAATCCATGCGCCACGCCTGGGCAAGACCGTCATCGCGTAAGGGATAACGCCTCGGGCTTCAGCCGATCGGGGCAGGGCGAACGGCGCCTGATAGAGTCCAGGCTCAGCCGACCGCCAGCGCGGGGCATTCCTTTTCGCATGAGCCAGAACTTCTATGACGATCCGGGTTTCTTCGAAGCCTACAGCCGCCTGCCGCGTTCGATTGCCGGGCTGGCAGGAGCGCCGGAATGGCCGGCGCTGAAGGCCTTGCTTCCCGAAATGCGCGGTCTCAAAGTCATCGATCTCGGCTGCGGCTATGGATGGTTCTGCCGCTGGGCGCGCGAAAGCGGGGCGACGCGCGTCCTCGGTATCGACGTGTCCGAAAAAATGCTGGCGCGCGCCCGTTCCGATACTGCCGACACCGCTATCCTTTACGTGCGGACAGACATGGAAAGCCTCGCATTGCGTGAGGCGTCATTCGACCTCGCTTACAGCTCGCTCGCATTGCATTACGTGGTGAACCTGGAAGGCCTGCTGGCGACGTTAAAGGGCGCGCTGGTCGCGGGCGGGCAGCTGGTCTTTTCGGTCGAGCATCCGATCTTCACGGCGCCATCGCGGCCGGGTTGGTCGATCGATGCCGATCGCGGCAAGACCTGGCCGCTCGACAACTACCTGATCGAGGGTCCGCGCCGTACCAATTGGCTGACCGAGGGCGTCGTCAAACAGCACCGCACCTTGACGACGTATCTGAATATGCTGCTTCGCCGCGGTTTTGTGCTGTGGCATATCGCCGAATGGGGTCCGAGCGACGCTCAGGTCGCGGCCCAACCGGCTCTGGCCGATGAGCGGCAGCGGCCGCCCTTTCTGATCGTCGCCGCGCGGACATAGCCGGCTGCGATCGGCCGGCGGTCGACGCCGGCGTTGGACTTGCCTCGGTCGGCGGCCATATTAGGGTTGTCATGGGGAAGCGGCGCTTTTTGAAGATGCACGGTCTCGGCAACGACTTTGTCGTGCTCGATGCCCGGGCCGAGCCGATGACGCTCGATGCCGAAGCCGTAGCAAAGTTGGCGGACCGGCATACCGGGATCGGCTGCGATCAGCTGATCGTGCTCGAACCGCCGCGCGACCCGGCAGTCCGGCTGTCGATGCGCATCCACAACGCCGACGGCAGCGCCGCCGAGGCTTGCGGGAACGCGACGCGCTGCATCGCTTGGCTGGCGAGCCGCGAGACCGGCAAAGCCCGCGTGCGCATCGAAACCGTGGCCGGATTGCTCGAAGCGGAGGTTCTCGGCGACGGCCGGGTCGCGGTCGATATGGGAGCGGCGCGCACCTTTTGGCGCGATATCCCGCTCGCCCGGGAGATGGACACGTTGCGCATCGAGTTCACGCTCGGCCCGCTCGCAGCGCCAGTCTGCACCAACATCGGCAACCCGCACGCAACCTTTTTTGTCGCCGATGCCGAGGCGATCGATCTCGCCCGGCTCGGTCCGGTGCTGGAGCAGGACCCGCTGTTCCCGGAGGGCGCCAATATCGGCGTCGCTACGGTGCGCGATCCCGGCCACATCCGCCTGCGGGTCTGGGAACGCGGCGCCGGCATCACCCGGGCTTGTGGCACCGGCGCCTGCGCGGCCCTTGTCGCCGCCTGCCGCCGCGGGCTGGCGGGCCGCGCCGCCGAGATAGCGCTCGACGGCGGCAGTCTCGACATCCTATGGCGCAGGGATGGCCATGTAATCATGACCGGGCCGGCGACGCTGAGCTTCGAAGGCTGCTTCGACACCGCGCTCTTTACCAGGTGTTGAGCCCGATCATGGAGACGAACGAAGTCATCACCTTTGGCTGCCGGCTCAACGCCTTTGAGAGCGAGGTCATTCGCCGCGCCGCGGCTGCGGCCGGGCTCAGCGGAGCCGTGATAATCAATACCTGCGCCGTGACCGCCGAAGCCGAGCGGCAGGCGCGCCAAGCGATCCGGCGGGCGCGTCGGCTTCACCCCGAGGCCCGGATCATCGTCACCGGCTGCGCTGCCGAGCTGGCTCCCGAGCGATATGCCGAAATGCCCGAAGTCGATTGCGTGCTCGACAACCGGGAAAAGCTTCATGCGTCGAGCTATCTTCAGAGCGGTAGGTCGGTTGCCGGTGGCGGCGAGACCACAGTCGACCCGATCGACGGGTTCGAGGGAAAGGCGCGCGCTTTTGTCCAAGTCCAGCAGGGCTGCGACCATCACTGTACGTTTTGCATCATCCCTTTTGCCCGCGGCCCGAGCCGGTCGGTGCCGGTAGATGTAGTCATTGATCAAGCGCAGCGGCTCGTTGCGGCCGGATATCGCGAAATTGTACTGACCGGCGTCGATCTGACCGCCTACGGCAATGACCTGCCGGACCAAATGAGCCTCGGCCGGATGGTGCAGCACCTGCTGGCGACAGTAGCCGAACTGCCGCGATTGCGGCTCTCCTCGCTCGATCCGGCCGAGATCGACAGCGAGCTGTGGCGGCTCATTGGCGAACAGCCGCGACTGATGCCGCATCTACACTTTTCGCTGCAGGCGGGTGATGACATCATCTTGAAGCGCATGAAGCGCCGCCACTCTCGCTCGCAGGCGATTGCAGTCGCCCGCCGGGCGCATGCGTTGCGCCCGGAGATCGCGCTCGGCGCCGATCTGATCGCCGGCTTCCCGACCGAGAGCGAAGACATGTTTCGCCGCAGCCTAGAGCTGATCGAGGAATGCGGCCTCGCTTTTGTCCATGTGTTTCCCTATAGCTCTCGACCCGGCACGCCCGCCGCGCGGATGCCGACGGTGTCCGGCCAAATCGTCAAGGAGCGGGCAGCACGGTTGCGGCAGGCGGGAAAGGCGGCCTTGGCGGCTGAGCTCAGCTCGCGCATCGGCAGCCAATCCGACGTGCTGATCGAGGGTCCGGGACGGGGACGGGCATCCTTTTACGGCACCGTCATCTTCCCTTCCGAGAGCGGTGCGGTGGGAAGCGTCCAGCGCATGCGGCTCGTCGACAGCGACGGGCAGAGCCTAAGCGGAGTGACAGCGGCATGAGATTCTGGCGCCGCAGTGTTCCGGCCGAACCCGCTCCCGAGACCGCGCCGCAGGTCCCTGGTGAGGCCGATGCCGGGCATCCCCCGCAATCCGAGCCGGACGTCGAAGCAGCGGCCCCCCCG
>DASXMC010000480.1:0-6233 GCA_036495885.1 Allostellaceae bacterium
CCCGTTCCCACGAGATCCCTTGGATCGCCGCGTTGGTTGCCTCGACATAGAGGTTGGCGCGCCGGTTCATCTGGTCCTCGGAGAGACCCGGTTCGTAAAAGATGTCCGGCAGGAACGGATCGTCGACCTGGAGCAGGAAGCCGGCCGCGACGATCGCCTCGTATTCCTGCCTGAGCGCAGCGGCGACGGCGTGGAAGTACTCTTCCTCGGTCTTGTAATACTCGTTGCCTCCGACACCTGATGCCGCTGTCGCCGGCATAAAGACCTGTTCGTCCGGCACCCCCGTTGCCTTGGTCGCGGCCTTGAGATTGGCGATGTCTTTCTGCAGCGCCGCTTCACCGACGTATTTCACGGGTCCGACGCAAACGACCGGCGCGATCGGCGCGAGCGTGCCGCCCATCATCGCCTCTTTGAAATACTGCTCATAGTATTCAGGAAAAGCCGAGACTTCCTTCTGGAAGAGGGCGACCTTCTCGTTCGGCCGGGATTCGAAGCCTTCGAGCCGTTCGCGGATATAGGTGAAGAAACCCGCCTTCGACATCTCCCCGTCGCTGACGATATCGATGCCGCATTCGACCTGCTTCTTCACTTGCTCGTTGACCGCTTTCGCGACAGTCGCGTCGAGCACCTTCTCGTTATAGGGCTGGCCGTTGAGCTTGGCCTTGAGCAGGTCAAGCACGGCATGGGGCCGGGGCAGGCTGCCGATATGTGTGGTGCGAATTCGCTTCTGGTTCTGTTGGATAGCCATGCCGGTGTCCCGGCTAGGCTTGGGCTGGAATGCGCGTAACCGTCAGGCCGCTTCCCCGCGCGGCCGGTATGGTGCCTTCCGCGCTCATCAATTCGTCCATCAGCCGGCGGAACTGGTTCAGCGCGTGGTCCGAAGATGTTCCGAGCATGCGCGGCTCCGGGGTCTTCCAAATGACCTGGTGCTGCGCCTCGATCATCGCTTTGTCCTCGGCGAAGGCGCGCTCAAAGATCGCAAACTGCGCAAAAGACTGAGCCTCGGTCGCGAAGCGTTTGTCGAGGCATCCCGAATAGTAATAGACCGTGTGGCGGTCGTCGATTGGGGTCACCGCCTGCGAGGTGAGCGTCGTCCACAGCGGCAGGGCGGTCGGCTCGCGCATCCCGCACGCGGCGGCAGCGCCGGCGTGATACGAGCGGGTTTGCAGCAGGAACACCCCGGCCGCCATATAGTCGTACGACGTCCACATATCGGTCATCATGCCCTGCGGCTGGTCTAGGTATTTTGGCGCCGGATTGTTGACCACCCAGCGCGAGATCCGCAGGCCCCGGTCGATCCGCCCCACTTGCGGTTTGCTGTTGGCAAAGGCCATGCTGTTGCGACCGAGCGTGTTCTCATGGACGTAGCTGAGATGCGACAGGTCGAGCAGGTTGTCGTTGATCAGCTGGTAATTCGCCTCGTAGGCCAACTCTCCGGTCTGCATCCACCAATCGGGGTCGCCGTGCTTGAGGGCGTGCGGGATCAGCGCCGTGTCGGCGAGCGCGGGGTCCCCCATCCACACCCACACCCAGCAATCCTGCTCGACCACCGGATAGGCGCGCACCCGGGCATGCGACGGCACAACGGGTTGCCCAGGGATCTCCACGCAGCTTCCCGACGGCGCAAATTTAAGGCCGTGGTACATGCAGCGCAGATCATCACCCTCGATACGCCCTTTCGACAGCGGCGCGAGCCGGTGGCAGCAGCGATCCGCGAGCGCCGCGATGCTGCCGGCGGCCTTGCGATAGAGGACGATCGGTTCGCCGAGCATGGTGCGCGCCACCGGGCGCTCGCTGGTAAAATGATGGCTCCAGCCGGCGACATACCAGCAATTGTGCAGGAACATACGCATTCTCCTCCCCGAGCGGCGGGTTAGCACGGCCGCGCTGCGGCGTGCTATGCACATCATTGTCGTGCAGCTTAAGGCAAACAGTTGACGTGTCAACTATCTCTCCGCCCGACGAAATCGTATCCACGGCCGCCGATCCCGACGCCTTCGACGAGTTCGGGCAGTCGATCAGCTATCTCATCGGCGCGATCTCGAACATGCTGTCAGTCGGCGGGTCGCGCTTTTATCGCAAACATTTCGGCATCGGACTGTCGGAATGGCGACTGATGTGGGTTCTCGGGATCGAGCCGGTGATGACGGCGCGCCGCGCCTCACAGATCATGGGATTGGACAAGGCGGCGGTTAGCCGCGCGATTGCCGGTCTGGAGCGTCGCGGGTTATTGCAAGCCGCCGCCGACCCTGTAGACAACCGCCAGCGGCTGATCCGGCTATCGCCGGCAGGAACCGACCTCTACCGCAGGATGATCGCGGTCTCGCGCGAACGACAGCGTCGGCTGTTGGCGTCGCTAAGCGGCGAAGACCAGCATAACCTCGCCAGCCTATTGCGCCGTCTGCACACCCACCTGGCACGAGGCGAAGAGTTCGATCCCGAGGCAATCGTGGAAGCGGGTCGGCGTGCTAAATAATACGCCGCGTGTCGATCGTTACCGCGAACCGACCTTCCGGTCGCCTGATTACCAAACAATGGCCGTTGTCGGCACAGTACTGACGTGCCCTTCAAACCCGATATGCCGGCAGTTGGGCCGTAGCAGTTAGCGATGCCGTTCAGCAGAAACTGACCGGGCCGGGCGGAGCTTCGCCATTCCTATCCTGATTGCCGCGCGACTACCGGTACATCCGCATAGCCCGTGCGGCAAACATGAGTGAGCTAGCCGCCAAGCGCATCGTAGATATCATCTCCTCCGACCAGCCCGCCTCAATCTAGGCGAGGCGCTATCTGCGCGTTCCAATGTGCCCGTGAACAGCTTGGCCTCGTCCCCAAGCTTTTCTGGTTCGAACCAGCTAGACCTGCGGCTGATTGAGCGCGCCTCGGCATTTGTTCGTGGCGGGACGGGAACCGCGGGCTTGATCACCCCCCAGCCCAGGGATAGTGTTTGCAGACCAGCGGGCATCGAGGCCGCCTGCGGTGCGGAGACGATGGCCAACCGCTCTTGAGGGTATGATCGCCTCGGTCCTGATCTTGCAAGCCTTGCAGGGCGGCTGCGAGGGCACCAGACTTGGAAACCTACGATTACATTGTTGTCGGGGCCGGATCGGCCGGCGCGGCCGTTGCGAACCGACTGTTGTCAGATCCGCGCAACAGGGTGTTGTTGCTCGAAGCCGGACGGGCGAGCCATCCGTGGTCTCCAATCCCGATCGGAATGGCCCGGCTGATCGCCAATCCCGCGGCCAGCTGGCTCTATTCCTCCGAGCCCGAGGCAAACACACCAATGGTCGCAGGATCCCGGTGCCGCGCGGCAAGCTGCTCGGCGGCTCGAGCTCGATCAACGGCATGGTGTTTGTGCGCGGCCAGGCCCAGGACTTTGATACCTGGGCGCAGATGGGCAACCGCGGCTGGAGCTACGCCGAGGTGCTGCCTTTCTTCAAGCGGATGGAAAGCTATGCCGGCGAGGGCGACGATGCGTTTCGCGGTCGGGAGGGCCCGCTGCGGGTCACCAATCCGGAACCGCGCGACGGCTCTTCGCCACGATTATCCAGGCCGCGGCGGAGGTCGGTATCCCACACAACCCGGATTATAACGGCGCCAGCCAGGACGGCATCGCGATGAGCCAGGCGACGATCGCCGCCGGTCGGCGCATGAGTACGGCGCGTTGCTATCTAGACCCGATCCGTAAGCGCCGAAACCTGCATATCGAGACCGAAGCCCTGACGGAGGGGCTTCTGCTCGATGGCAGACGTTGCACCGGCGTGCGCTACTCTGTCGCCGGCGATACGCGCGAGGTTGTCGTCAGCGCCGGCACGATCAACTCGCCGCAACTGCTGGAATTATCCGGCATCGGCCAGCCAGAAAGACTGGGTACTCTCGGCATCGAGGTGCGCCATGCTCTGGCCGGCGTCGGCGAAAACCTGCGCGACCATTATGTGCCGCGCACCCGCTGGCTGATCGGCAAAAAGGGCATCACCTTCAACGATCGGGGGCGCGGCCTCCGTCTGGCGCATCAAGCGATGCGTTACGCACTGTTCCGGCAGGGCGTGCTGGCCATGACGGGCGCCCCGATCCGTGCGTTTGTGTGCTCGCGCGAGGGCCTGGAAGCGCCGGACCTGATGCTGGTCTGGATTCCGATGCTGACCGAGCCCAGCCCGAGAGGCCCGAGGATATCGCGCCAGTCGGGTGTGACCCTCTATGCCCACCCAATGCGTCCAGAGAGCAAAGGACACATTCACATCACCGCCGCCGATCCGCGCCGACCGCCCGCGATCAATTTCAATTTCCTATCGTCGCCGCCCGACGTGGAGCTGACGGTGCGCGCGGTCCGCATCGCCCGCGCAATCATGACTGCTCCTGCAATGGCCCCTTTTCAGGTAAGCGAAGTCGCACCCGGCCTCGATCGTACCACCAATGACGATATCCTGGACTGGGTGAAGAAAGCGGCGGAAACCACCTATCACGCGGTGGGGACCTGCAAGATGGGGTCCGACCCGATGGCGGTCGTCGATGCCCAGCTTCGCGTCCATGGCATTGCCGGCCTGCGGGTCGCCGATGCCTCGATCATGCCGACACTGACATCGGGCAATACCAATGCGCCATCAATCATGATTGGTGAAAAGGCCGCAGACATGGTGCTGAATACCGCAACCTGACCTTCCTCGGGCGGGAACGACCGGTTTCGGCGCGTCTCGCCCGTTGCCCCGCGTCCCCGCGAGGGTCCCCTGATTGAACCGATTGCGGCCGTTCAGCCTCGGCCGCCGGAACTGGTCTTCCTGCCCCAAAAGCGACCTTGCTGCGAGACGATTTGTCTGTCAGCGCGCGGGTAAAGCGGTCGCTCGAGAACCGGGCTCTGGCTCGCGTGCCTTTGGGGCGCAGGCCGGGCGCCAGGCGCACATTCACGCCGAAGATCCGGGCGGATATAGGAGGCATCATAGGTCGAGGTCTCATAATTAGTCCGACACGTTTTTAGCTTACCGCCGCGATTGGAACGTCGGTGCTCTTCTCGGTACCGCTCGGCGTTGCGCCGCCAAGCTAAAAACGCTCTGTAACATGCCGACATCGGCATAAACCCATATCTTCAGGTTACCCGTGCATGAGCCCCGACATAGTCAAACCGGGGCCTTTCCAACGGATGCCATCTCGCAGAAGGCCCGATCAGGGCCTTGCAGTGGCCCGTCGTCGTTTCGACCAGCAAGTGCGTGCGTGATTTCGGAGCCGCCGGTCGGGTCAACCGACCATGCCCTGCACTTTGTCCGCAAACGCAGTCAGTGAGAATGGCTTCGTAATGACCTGCATGTCTCGATCCAGCAGACCGCTGCCAGCCATGAAAACTTCCGAGTAACCGGTGATGAATAGCACCTTGAGGTCCAATCGCCGTTGCCGCCCCGCGTCGGCAAGTTGGCGTCCATTGATGCCGCCAGGCAGACCCACGTCACTGACCAGGAGGTCGATTCGGGTCTCGGAATCCAAGATTTTCAGTCCGGACGCGCCGTCCGTCGCAGCCAATACGGTATGGCCGATATCCTCGAGCATATCGACAACGACCATGCGCACGTCCGGTTCGTCTTCGACCACCAGCACAATCGCGCTCGCTCGCGGATGGCACGCCACAAGGACATCTGCCTCCACCGGTTTACTCGCCACTTCGAGATGCCGGGGCAGATAGATTGTCACTGTTGTTCCAAGCCCCTCCTTGCTCCGCAAGAGCACCTTGCCGCCCGACTGTTGTACGAAGCCATAAACCATCGACAGGCCCAGGCCGGTGCCTTGGCCGAGCGGCTTGGTGGTGAAAAAGGGATCAAACGCCCGCGCCAGGGTCGCCGGGGTCATTCCGACGCCGGTGTCGGTGATGATCAGCGTCGCGTAGTCTCCGGGCGGCGGATCAGGCCCATCTCGGCATCAATGCCGGCACCTTTTGCGGCGCCGACGCGAACGCTAACAATGATCGAAGTCAGGTTCGCACCGGACTCGCCGGCGGAGGGACCGGGATTCGAACTCTCGGTCCCTCCCGATGATTGGGCCTGTCCGAGCCGGTGCGGCCGCGCGCGGAACCGTTCCTTATGCGGCGGGACCGAAAGTTCGAATCCGCCCCCCTCTAGCGGCGAGTCTACTGCGAACCTGACCTTCCGCCGGGGCGGATTTGTAGCCCTGTCGAGCTCCACCTCGGCCACGATCCCCGGCTCGCCGAAACCGATCGCTGACGGCAAGGCGAATTACGGAGTGTTCTGCGAGGG
>DASXMC010000481.1:0-3446 GCA_036495885.1 Allostellaceae bacterium
CAGTCTGCCGGTCGTGGCCGACAGCGTTCCCGATTTTGCGGGGCCATTGGCGGGGGTGCTGGCCGGGCTCGACTGGGCCGCAGCACACCAGGCCGATTGCGAGTTCGTCGTCAGCGCCGCCACTGACGCTCCGTTTTTGCCGGACGATCTTGTGACACGGCTGCAGCACGGATTGGTTGAGGCCGGCGCCGACCTCGCCTGTGCCGCTTCCGGCGGGCGAGCCCACCCGGTGTTCGGGTTGTGGCCGGTCCGGTTGCGCGAGGATTTGCGTCGAGCGGTGGTCGTCGAGGGCATTCGCAAGGTCGATGAGTGGACCGGCCGCTACAGGTTTGTCACTGTAGCGTTCGAAGACCACCCGATGGACCCGTTTTTCAACGCCAACCGTCCGGAGGATCTGACTGCGGCCGCGGCACTGCTGGCGACAGTCGGTGGTGCCTGATCCGCTATCGCCTGATCCCTATCGCCTGATAGCAATAGATTTTGGCCCGGTGGTCAGTCGTTCTTCCGGTGGGCCGCCCACTCGGCGCGGCGGCGAGGGGGAAAACGGGCGAGAGGGCATCGAAGCACCGTCTCTCTCATAGCGGGACCTGGGTGCGCCAGCATGACGGTTACGGCGCGCCCGGACCCGCCTCTCATCGCCTGCACGAGCGGTGAC
The DNA here is from genome assembly GCA_036495885.1 of Allostellaceae bacterium. Taxonomy (GTDB): domain Bacteria; phylum Pseudomonadota; class Alphaproteobacteria; order ATCC43930; family CGMCC-115725; genus AP-15. Next base: position 656 of record DASXMC010000481.1, read on the forward strand.
CAAATAAGGCGCAGTCTCGCCTATTGGCTGGGGCCCTGCCGGAACATCTGGTCGGCGGCCTGGCGCTGCGCTGGCGACAGCGTCGCGTAAAGTGCTTGAAGCGCCGGCAGCATGCGTCTCATGCTGTTGATCTCCTGCTGCCCGTACTGGATCGCCAGCCGCAGCCCCTCGACAGCGCTTAAAGTGGTCGGCGGTGGGGCCGCTGGCATCATTTGCGCATTCGCCCGCATCACATTCGCCAGCGCGTTGAATTGCGGCTCCTGCGCCGGCGTGATCGCCAGCCGCTGGCGAAATTCTGCGATATTGGCCTCGACATTGGGTGCGGGTGGTGCTGGAGCCTGCGCCAACATCACCGGATGCGAACCCATGGTTCGTGGCAGGCCGCCCTCGCTCAAAGTCGCCCGAGAGGCTCCCGCAACACCCAGCACCATCGCCGCCGCGAAGCACGCTGCAATCGCCAAACCTGCCCTTCGTGACATCGACGGCCTCATGCGGTGGGATTATCTATGTGATAGGGGGGATGCACCCCGTTCGGGGTGGTTCCAAGGCTCTGCCGCCTCCCGAGCTGCCGCCGGGGCAGGCGCGTAAGGTGCGGCCAGACGGACCGCCGCATCGGCTTTGGTCATGGATCGCCTGCGCGAGCCACTGCGCAATGACGACTTTTGTCGCCATTTACGCCGACACCCGCGCGCTCGGCTTTGGCTGTTTGACACCGCTTGCAAGGGGGTTTTAGCTCGACCCACGGAAAGCAGGAGAGGAGATGGTGATGAGCGGGGCTCTCGACGGCATCAGGGTGCTCGAACTGGCGCGCTATCAGGCGGGTCCGCGCGGCGGCATGATCCTCTCCGATCTTGGCGCCGAAGTCATCAAAATCGAAAAGCTGGGGGGCGAGGAAACCCGCCACTCGCCGCCTTTGGTGCGCGGACAGAGTGTCTATTTTTCGGTCTACAACCGCGGCAAAAAAAGCCTTTGTCTCGATCTGCGTCAAACTCGCGGCAAGGAGATCTTTGCCGAGCTGGTCAAGACCGCCGACATCGTCCTGCAGAATTTCCGTCCGGGCGTCATGGACAAGATGGGCTTTGGCTACGACCGTCTGCGCGAATTAAAGCCTGACATCATCTTGGGCTCGGTATCGGGTTTTGGCCAATACGGCCCCTACCGCGACCGTCCGGCGTTCGATCCGTTAGGCCAGGCGATGAGCGGGCTGATGCACCTGACCGGGACGCCGATCGGCCGGCCGCTCGGCACCGCCTCGTCCATCGTGGATCGTTACACCTCGTTGCATGCGACGATCGGCATGCTTGCAGCGTTGCATCACCGCGACCGCACCGGCGAAGGCCAGGTGGTCGATGTCTGCCTGATGGATTCGGCATTGACCATGGTCGAGATCCCGACCTCGTACTTTCTTGCGACCGGCGAGGAAGGTGGCGAGGGCGGCCGCCCGCCCTACCAGGCCAAGGACGGCTATGTCGTCATCTCCGCCTCGGGCCGCGAGATGGGCTCGCGGCTGATGCGGATTGCCACCGGCGACGCCGACGCAGTCGCCAACACCGGCGCCTTTACCGGCCGGATGAGCCTCGACGATAGCCCACGCAAAAAGGTCGAGGCGTGGTGTCTCGAGCACACCGTCGACGAGATCGTGTCGGCCTTGGTCGCGGCCGACATTCCGGTTGCGCCGGTCAAAACCATCCCGCAGGTGGCGCAGGATCCGCACCTCTGGGAGCGCGAAATGCTGGTCAAGATGGAGGACCCGGTCGCCGGCGAGATGTACCTGCCGGGTGCCACGATCAAGATGTCGAAGACCCCCGGCCGCATCGGCCCGGTCCCGACCCCCGGCCAGCACACCGACGAGGTGCTCTCCGGCATCCTCGGCTACGACGGGACGATGTTGGACGAGCTGCGGGAGGCGAAGGTCATCGCGTGACGCGCCGCAGTTGGTTGGTGCTGGCGCTCCGCGTCCCAATCTTACAGGGACGGAGGCGTTAGCACCATGGCCGTAACGCTCTCAAAGACCTACGACGCACTCGTCGCCGCCGGTGCACCGGAGGAAAAGGCCCGTGCTGCGGCGGAAGAACTCGCCGGGTACGAAAGCCGGTTTGCAAAGATCGAGACCGACCTTGCCGCCCTCAAATGGATGGTGGGGGTCAATCTTGCCGCGTCGTTGTCGCTCGTAATCAAAGCTTTTATCTAGCACAGCTGCAGAACCACAAGACGCGCCCTACTACGGGGGCTGAGGATCAAGTGGCTCTCAACCGAAGGCACGAGAGAGAAACTCGTAGCGGGATTGGCTGCCGGATAGCCTTCTTGGCCGCCCAGCAATTCAATGTGGGAGCTGAGTTCTTGAGTCGGCCATTCAGCCGGCGCGGCGGACGTAGCCGTAGCGCAGATTGCTACGGGCGCCGCCATTGCGGATGTACTCCGCTTTGAGCTCGGCAAAGCGGTCGGGTGTGGCGCGTTCGGCGTGCTGCTCGAAATTGTAGAGACGCGCGCTGTTGCCGGCAAAAATGCCGGATTTGATCGGGCCGTTAGCGGGGCCCAGTGGCTCAAAGCCGTATTTCTTTCGCATGTCCTCGGGAATTTCGAGACGGCGCAGCCCCTCGATCTGCCATTGCGGCGCACCGGTCCACACCGCATCGGTACCCCACACGACATGGTCGGCGCCCAGCCCCTTGATCAGCGTGCCCATCAATGCTGCCGCCAGGCGCGGCTCGGCGACCGCGGTCCAGGCAAAGATCTGCCCGAGGTCGCCATAAACGTTGGTAACACCATATTTCTCGGGGATTTCGGCCAA
>DASXMC010000482.1:0-4404 GCA_036495885.1 Allostellaceae bacterium
CGGCGGCGCAGCGGTGACGCGGTTTCACCTTCATCTCGTCTCCGACTCGACCGGTGAGACGGTGCATTCGGTAGCACGAGCCTGCCTCGTGCAATTCGACGAGGTAAACGCGGTCGAGCACGTTTGGAGCATGGTGCGTACCCGCAACCAAATCGAGCGTGTCGTCGCCGGGGTCGAGGCCAATCCCGGCGTCGTGCTGTTCACCTTGGTGAGCGAGCAGCTGCGCCAGCTGCTGCAGCAGGAGTGCCGCCGGCTTCAGGTTCCGGCAATTCCGATACTCGACCCGGTGATCGCCGCCCTCGCCTCCTATCTCCATCGGGAAAGCCGCGGCGTGCCCGGCAAGCAGCATCTCCTCGACAACGAGTACTTTGCTCGCATCGACGCGATGACATTTGCGCTCAATCATGATGACGGGCAGTCGCAGTGGGGGCTTGAAGATGCCGATGTGGTATTGGTCGGGGTGTCCCGCACGTCAAAGACTCCGACCTGTCTGTATCTGGCAAACCGCAGCATCAAGGCGGCCAATGTGCCGTTTGTCCCGGGTGTGCCGCTGCCGCCCGAACTCTTGCGCGCAAAACGCCCGGTGATCGTCGGCTTGACCAATGACCCGGAGCGGTTGATCCAGCTGCGCCGCAATCGGCTCAGCATGCTGCATCACGACGGGAGCACCGAATATACCGATCACGATGCGGTCCGCGCCGAGGTCCGCGAGGCGCGCCGCGCCTTTGGCGAGCATCATTGGCCGGTAATCGACGTGACCCGGCGCTCGATCGAAGAGACCGCCGCGGCAATCATGAAGCTGTTGGCGCGGCGCCATGGCCTCGATGCCGAGTGAGCCGTTTATCTTCGCCCGCGCATGCCCGGCTCATGCCCACCGGCTGATCTCGCAGGTGCTGCGACAGGCATGATAGACGTGGCGCGATGAAGATCACCGGGGCCGCTCGCCTAGCCGGTATCATGGGATGGCCAGTCGCCCACTCGCGCTCGCCGCTGCTGCACGGCTTCTGGCTCGAGGAGACCGGAATCGACGGCGCCTATGTCCCGTTACCGGTGCGGCCAGAGCATTTGGAGCAGGCGCTTAGAGCGCTGCCGTTGTGGGGCTTCCGCGGGTGCAACCTGACGATTCCTCACAAACAGGCGGCGTTGCGGGTGGCCGATCGTGTCGACCCGTTGGCGCGCCGGATCGGCGCGGTCAACACGATCGTGGTCGCTGACGACGGCAGCCTCGAAGCCAGCAATACCGACATGTATGGATTTCGGGAAAATCTGCGCGACCATGTCCCCGACTGGGACCCCCTGACCGGGGCGGCGGTCGTCCTGGGCGCCGGCGGTTCGGCAAGAGCTGTGGTCGCCGCGTTGACCGACGCCGGCGTCGCCGAGATCCGAATCGTAAACCGTACCCGGGGCCGCGCCGCGGCGCTTGCTGCCGATTTGGCGACCGTCGAGACTGCGATCACGGTTCATCCGTGGCAGAGCGCGAGAGCGGCGCTGGAAGGTGCGGCGTTGCTCGTCAACACGACCAGCCTCGGCATGTCCGGCGAACCACCCCTTGATCTCGATCTGTCGCCGTTGCCGCTCTCCGCGCCGGTTGTTGATATCGTTTATGTTCCGCTTGAAACCGAGCTGCTCGCCACCGGCCGTCGCCGCGGCCACCCGGTTGTCGACGGTCTCGGCATGCTGTTGCATCAGGGCCGACCCGGTTTCGAAGCGTGGTTTGGTGCCCGAGTTCAAGTAAGCCCTGAACTCCGTGCCGCCATCGTCGCGACACTAGGTTCTAGAGCGTGATCGTCGTCGGCCTGACCGGTTCCATCGGTATGGGCAAGAGTACTGCGTCGATGATGCTGCGGCGCATGGGAGTGGCGGTTTTCGACGCCGATCAGGTCGTGCACGCCTTGCTGGCGCCGGCTGGGCTCGCAGCCCGCGAAGTCGAGGTGGTTTTTCCCGGCACACGCGGCGAAGACGGCGGTATCGACCGCAAGCGCCTCGGCGAGCGGGTATTTGGCGATCCGCAAGCGTTGGCCCGGCTCGAGGGCATCCTGCATCCGATGGTCGCCACCGCCGAGAAGCGGTTTCTGGCGCGTGCGCGCACCCGCAGAGAGCCGATTGCGGTGCTCGACATTCCGCTGTTATTCGAAAGCCGGGGTGCCTCGCGCTGCGATTATGTCATCGTCGTCTCTGCCCCAAAGATGGTGCAGCGCCAGCGGGTCATGCGTCGAGCAGGAATGACCCAATCGCGCTTTGACGCGATCCTGCAGCAGCAGATGCCGGATGCGGAAAAGCGCCGGTGCGCCGATTTTGTGGTGCCGACCGGGTTGGACAGGGGCTTCGGTCTGCGGCATCTGCGCGCGATCATCAGGGCCGTGCGCAAAAACGGGCGGCGCGGATCGGGCGGCACCCGCGGACTATTGGGCTCATCGCGGGAGGGGTGTAATGCGTGAGATCGTGCTCGACACCGAAACCACCGGGCTCGATCCGGCGGTCGGACATCGGGTTATCGAAATCGCCTGTATCGAGCTCGTCCACCATATTCCGACCGACCGGGACTTTCATTGCTATGTGAACCCCGGCCGTGACATTCCGGCGGATGCGCACGCCGTTCACGGCCTAAGCGAGGAATTTCTTGCCGCGTACCCACCTTTCGAGGCGGTCGTCGACGAGCTCTTCGCCTTTATCGGTGCAGATCCGCTGGTGATCCACAATGCGGAATTCGACATCGCGTTTTTGAATGCGGAGCTGGCCCGAATTGGGCGACCAACGCTGACTTTGAGTCATATCGATACGTTGACGATGGCGCGTCAGCGCTTTCCCGGCGCGCCGGCGAGCCTCGATGCGTTGTGCCGAAGGTTTGAGATCGACAATTCGGACCGCACGAGCCACGGCGCGCGGATCGACTGCGCTCTGCTCGCTGCGGTTTATCTCGAGTTGATCGGCGGCCGGCAGCCTGCGTTGGACTTTGTCGCACCGCAGATGGCGGTCGTCAGCGCGGTCCGGATCCACCGCCCGGCGCGCCCGCACGCTCCTTTGGCAGAGGAGTTGGCGGCACATGCAGAGATGCTGTCGCTGATCACCGCCCCGCTATGGCGGGCCGAAGTTTGAGGTTTAGACAAACGGCGCTGGCGATGCCGGGGGCTGCTGAGTGGCTTGTTGACGGCGCAGCAGATCGGCGAAGTCAATCGGGTTGATCAGCAGCGGCGGAAAGCCGCCGTCACGGGTGGCGTTGGCAATAATCGCGCGGGCGAAAGGAAAGATGATCCGAGGCGTCTCGACAAGAACAAGCGTCGCCAGCATCGGCTCGGGCGCATTCCTGACCGTGACCACCGCGGCATAAGCGAGCTCGACCAGAAACACCGGCTCGCCTTGGGCGTTGGCGTTGACGTTGATCGTCAGGATGACCTCGTACGTCTCCGGGTTCAGGTTGCTCGCTTTGACATCGACATTGATTGCGACTTCGGGCTGGCTCGGCGGTTGGATCAGGCTTTGCGGTGCGCGCGGGTTCTCAAACGATAAATCCTTTACATATTGAACATTGACGAACATTTGCGGCCCATCCGCCGGTGGCGGCAACCCATCGATTTCGCCATTTCCTCTTGCTTCTCCCGACATTTCCCTCTCCTGTGGCGAATCTCTGGTTCGCTGGCTAGCACGGATCGAGCGCATGCGACAACGTGGCGATGTCTGCTGGTGAATTGCGCGCCGCCGGTGCCCGCTTGATGCCGAGTCTACAGACCGCGGCTGGGTCAGCCGATCTGGTGCAATAAGTGGCCTGCTGCGGCGAATCGAAAACCGGCCCTAGAAGCCCACTTGCGGACAAGCTTGTTCTGACTTCCTCGGGCCCCTATTTGATCTAGCAGGGCGAGGGCCGGTTGCCGGCCGTTGCTGGTCGGCGGCGGGGCGGGAGAGACGATGGGCGATTTTCAATATTTCGACATCATCCTTTTCGCGATGATTGCTGGCTTCTTGGTGTTGCGGCTGCGCAGTGTGCTCGGCAGGCGCACCGGAAACGAGCGTCGGCGCGACCTCTTTGCGCAGCGACCCGCGCCAGTCACCGATAAGCTTGCAGCCGACAAAACAGCAACCCCCGATAGCGCGGACAACGCCCTCCCGCTTGCCCCGGCTTCCGCCAAGACCGCCGATACCGTGGCCGATGGGATCAATCGCATACGCCGCGCTGATCCGGGGTTCGACCCGTCGCGGTTTCTCGACGGTGCGCGGATCGCCTTTGAGATGATTGTCACCGCTTTTGCCAAGGCCGACAAGGCGGCGCTGCGGCCATTGCTGAGCGACGAGGTCTATCGGCCGTTCGCCCAAACGATCGACGAGCGCGTGGCGGCAAAGGAAACCGTCGAGACCGGCGATCTGAAGCTCGACGACGCCGAAATCTTCGAGGCCGATCTCGCCGGGCGC
>DASXMC010000483.1:0-8371 GCA_036495885.1 Allostellaceae bacterium
GGTAAAGCATCGGGAGCGGTTGAGCCCGTCCGCGTTGCGGGCGCCGGTCGGGCGCTGCGCTACGCCGAGGGCTCCGCGCCCGCCCGCCGCCCGACCCCAGCCCCACTGACGTTTCTAAATTGGAGAAGTCGCTGACATCTCTATCTGGGCTGGACATTTTCACTGGCGCGCGGCACTGACCTCTTGCCAATGACCGGCGAGGCCCCTGCCCTTGCGCCGACCACGAAAAACATTAGCTTTTCGGCCGAGCACAACGTGTGATAATATACATAGCAGTGGCGGGAAATTGCCAATGACAAAACTTCTCGATCAAGCCGTTGAAGCCGCGCGCAACCTACCGCCGGACGCACAGGACGATATCGCTCATGTCGTTCTGCGACTCACCGGCGCGGACGATGAACCGCCGGTGCCACTCACGCCCGACGAGCAAGCCGTGATCACCGCCTCCAAAGCCGCCGCTGTCCGTGGCGAATTTGCGACCGACGAGCAGGTGCGGGCGGTTTGGGCCAAACACGGTCTGTGAGGCTCCGCTATACGCTTCCGGCGCTTGCCGACCTCACCGCGATCCTGGATTACATCGCCGCGCATTCGCCGCAAGGCGCGCGCCGTGTTCAGGCCCGCATTCGAGCCCTCACCGATCTTCTGTTGCAGCATCCCAACATTGGCACCCGCACGAGCGATTCGGCGATCCGCCGGATGACAACGACGCCTTACCCCTATCTGGTTTTTTACGAAGCCACCGACACCGAGATCATCATCCATGCCGTGCGGCATGCCGCACGTGACCCGTCCGGCATGCCCGGTTCCGCCTGAAATCCCGCCGCGGTTACCGAAATGCAGAAATTGAGCGGTCTTGAAGAATTTGCCAAAACACATCAATACACGATCGCCGGATTTGCAGCCTTCGGCAACATATTGGCCGCATTTGCTACCGCGGCTGCCGTCGTGCTGTCATTATATTTGGCTCGACGCAGCGAAACTGTGCGCCTTAAACTGCTCTTAGGTATCGGTTTAACCAAAACTGCCCCCTCACTTCAATGCGTTACGCTACAAATAGAAAATATTGGTGTTCGAGTAGCATCACTCTCTCCTCAATTTTTTGAATGGCGGCTTCCGTTTTGCCGAATGCACCAACCTGAACTGATGTTAAACGTCATCAATACGGCGTATCTTATTAGTGAAGAATCAGACATTAACGTGTCGAATAGAGCTAACATATTCACGATGGAGAAGGATGATTTTTTAGGCATTTTTCCAACCAATTGCCACTGATCGCTCGTAAATTGAAGTGGTTTCGTAAGGCGAGACTGCGGAGAATCGGTGCTGTTATTTACACGAATGGAGACAAACCATTTAAGGTGAGATTTTCACGGATTGTTGCAGATGAAATTAGTGAAGTAGTATCTTCGTATCTGCAGGAAGGCGCTGATCGGGGTCAACATTTGTCATAATCACTGGTGTGCAGCGGGCGGATATTTTCCAGAAGCCCATTATCGGACTTTGCTATGTAGCGCCCGATTCAAAAAATGTCACACTCGGAAAATGTCACACTCGGAAATTCGACAAGCGGAAGGGTAGGCGGCGGCTGGCGGCGATCTTGGCCGCTCCAATAGACTTGCTGCCGATCGCGAGCTACGGCCCGGCGGCACCGGCGATCGCCTTGGATCTCGATCAGACCGTCTATGACAGCCTTTATCTGGCGCCCGTGCTTGCCGAGCGGGCCATGCTCTGCACCGCCGATGACGCCTTTGCCGCCGCCGCGGACCGCCACGCGCTCTACGCAGCCGCGGTGGAGGTCCTCGAGCGGTGGCCGGCGTTTCATCCGATCTTGCCGATCCGCGACCGCGGCAAGGTCATTTGAGCGGGGAGCCGGGCGGGGGCAGATTTCGATTGCGTTACAGCGGCCGGGCGCGTCAGATTGAGGTAGATACCGGCGCCGGCGCGGCGGTGCGCGACCGGCCGGCGCCTGAAAAGATTGGCTGGAGGCGCCCCCATGGCGAGTACGTCCGCAAATGCGACCGCGGCCCCGCGTTGTGCCGCACTGATTGGCCCCTATCTTTCCGGCAAGACGAGCCTCCTCGAAGCCCTGCTCTTTGCGAGCGGGACGACGACCCGGCGCGGCAGCGTGCGCGACGGCAATTCGGTCGGCGATCCCTCGCCCGAGGCGCGGGCGCGCTCGATGTCGACCGAGCTGAATGTCGCCGCGACGTCGTTTCTCGGCGATCCGTGGACGATCCTCGACTGTCCGGGCTCGGTCGAGCTCGCCTACGAAGCGCAAATGGCAATGCAAGCGGCCGATGTCGCCGTCGTCGTCGTCGAGCCCGAGGTCGAGCGGGCATTGACGATCAGTCCGCTCTTACGGTTTCTGGACCGGCACAAAATCCCGCACATGATCTTTATCAACAAGATGGACACCGCGAATGCGCGCGTGCGGGACATATTGGCCGCGCTGCAATCGGTGTCGCAACGTCCGCTGGTCTTGCGCCAGGTGCCGTTGCGCGGGTCCGAAGGCGAGATCACCGGCTATGTCGATCTGGTCAGCGAGCGCGCCTATCGTTATCGCCCGGGCCAGCCCTCCGACCTCGTTCCGTTGCCTGACGGGTTTTGGGACCAGGAGCGCGAAACCCGCGCCGGGATGATCGAAAAGCTCGCCGATTTCGACGATGCACTCCTCGAAAAATTGCTCGAAGAAGTCGAACCGTCAAAAGATGAGATCTATCAGCACCTGACCCGGACGATGAAAGAGGCGCAGGTCGTGCCGGTGTTTCTCGGCTCGTCCACGGCCGACCACGGCGTGCGGCGGCTGTGGAAAGCTTTGCGTCACGAAACGCCGGCGCTGCAGGAGACCGCGGCCCGGCTCGGCATCGCCGCCGACGGCGAACCATTGGCGCAAATCATCAAGACTTATCATCTGCCGCACACCGGGAAATTGTCGCTGGCGCGGATCTGGCGCGGCGCCGTCAACGAGGGAATGGTGCTGAACGGCACCCGTGTCGCCGGCCTCTTGCGGGTGACCGGCGCTCAGCACGAAAAGCTCGCCGCCGCACAGGCGGGTGAGGTCGTCGGCATGACCCGGATGGAGGACATCGGCACCGGCGACGCCTTGACCCCGTCGGGCAAGGCCGATCCGCTGCCGCGGCCGGAACGACCGCAGCCGGTCTTCGGGCTCGCGATCGGCGCCGAGAAGCGTGCCGACGATGTCAAGCTGACCGGGGCCATTGCCAAGCTCGTCGAGGAGGACCCTACCTTCGAGCTCGAACAGAATGCCGACACGCAAGAAATGGTGCTATGGGGGCAGGGCGACATCCATTTGCAGATTGCGATGGATCGGTTGCGCAACCGCTTTAGTCTCGCGGTCAACGGCCGACCGGCTGCCGTTCCGTACAAGGAAACCATCCGCCGCGGCACTCAGCAGCATTCCCGATTCAAGCGGCAGAGCGGTGGCCACGGCCAATTCGCCGATGTAACGATCGAGGTCAAGGCCTTGCCGCGGGGCTCGGGTTTTACCTTCACCGACAGCGTCGTCGGCGGCGCGATCCCGCGCAACTACATCCCGGCGGTCGAAGAGGGTGTGATCGAGGCGCTGCGCCGCGGTCCGCTCGGTTTTCCGGTGATCGACGCCGCCGTCGTTTTGATTACCGGCCAGTTTCACGCCGTCGACAGTTCGGATCAGGCATTTCATACCGCGGGGCGGCAGGCGTTCCAGGAAGCGCTGCCGAAATGCGAGCCGATCCTGCTCGAGCCGATCGATCAGGTCGAGATATCGGTGCCGAACGCGTTTACCGCCCGGGTGCAGCGGCTGGTGTCGGGACGGCGCGGCCAGATCCTGGGCTACGACGCCAAACCCGATTGGCCCGGCTGGGACGTGGTCAGCGCGCACATGCCGCAGAGCGAGTTGCACGATCTGATCGTTGAATTGCGCTCGTTGACCATGGGGGTCGGCAGCTTTGCCCACAGCTTTGACCATATGCAGGAATTGACCGGGCGACCAGCGGAAAAGGTCATGGCGCAACGCACTGCCGAGGCGGCGCAATAGCCGGCTGGTGACATTCATGGCCGGCATTTTGGGGCGCCGACTCGCGAAAGCGTGACTTGGTAAGGCCACGCGGTGGCCCCACCTCTCTCGTAGAGATGTTCAAGGTGCGGCCATGTTGATCCGGCGGAACCGCGGTTGGGAACTTCGCGAGAGCGCGGCAACGCCCGAAGATGTATTTCGGCGGCGTCGCGCGCTCCTCAAAACGATGGGTCTCGGATCACTGCTGTTGCCGGGTCTGTCTGCTTTTGTCGGCGCGCATGCGGCGGAAGAGGCTGCCGACGGGGCGGACCCGTCGGCCAAGCTTTATCCATTCAAACGCGACCCGAAATACACCCTCGACCGACCGATCACCGACCCGAAATACTCGGAAAACTATAACAATTTCTATGAATTCGGCTCGGAGAAAACGATCGCCGACGAGGCCCAGGCATTAAAGATCCGGCCGTGGACGGTCAAGATCGATGGCCTCGTCGAAAAGCCGTTTGAGATCGGCATCGACGACCTTTTGCAAAAGATGCCGCTCGAAGAACGGCTATACCGCCACCGCTGTGTCGAGGCGTGGTCGATGGCGGTACCCTGGAGCGGCTTTGCGATGGCAGCACTGGTCGCACTGGCAAAGCCGTTGGGCGGGGCGAAATACGTGCGCATGGAGACGTTTCTCAATGCCGACGAGGCGTCGGGGCAAAAACAATTCTGGTATCCGTGGCCCTATGTCGAGGGCGTGACCTTGGCCGAGGCCAGCAACGAGCTCGCCTTTATGGTCACCGGCATGTACGGCAAGCCGGTGCCAAAGCAAGACGGCGCGCCGCTGCGTCTTGCGCTGCCGTGGAAATACGGCTTCAAGTCGGTCAAATCGATTGTCCGGGTCTCCTTTACCGACAAGCGGCCGGTCACCTTTTGGCAGACCGTGCAGGGCGACGAATACGGCTTTTGGGCCAATGTCAACCCGGAGGTCCCGCATCCCCGCTGGAGCCAGGCGAGCGAGCGCGTGATCGGCACCGACACCCGCGTCCCCACTCTGAAATGGAATGGTTACGGCGACTTCGTCGCCCATCTATACGATGGGGTGCAAGGTGAAAACCTGTTTATCTAAACGATGGGTCGGAGGTTTAGCCCCGGCTCTCTTTAGCTGTTGCTGCGCGAAGGTTGTTCATCGGGAGAAGGGTTTCAGGCTCGGGCCTGAACCTGACAAAGGCCCTCTCCCTTGATGGGGGAGGGTTTGGGTGGGGGTGATGAGCGGCCCAGCTCGTCGGCGATCGTCGCATGGACGCCTTCGAGATTTGCTAGGACCTCGTTGTTCCAAAACCGCAGCACGCGATAGCCTTGGTTCTGCAGGAACCCACTTCGCTCGGCTTCCTGCGGCGATGAGCGATCGTGTTGGCCGCCGTCGATTTCCACTATTAGCCGGGCCTCATGGCACACAAAGTCGGCAATCCAGCGGCCGATCGGCACTTGGCGGCGAAACTTCCTCCCCTTCATCTGATGCGAGCGCAGTATCTGCCAGATCCGTTTTTCCGCCTCGGTCATGTTCTGCCGTAAGGTGCGGGCTCGCGCGCCTGCGCCATCTAAGGGATGCTTTTTCACGTCTCGGATTGCGCCGCCGAAAACATCACCCCCTCCCAACCTCCCCCATCAAGGGGGAGGGCTCCCGGGAGACGGGCCATGCTCGAACAAAGTTCATAGCCCCGACAGCTAGTCTAGCCTACTCTACTCTACTCTACTCTACTCTACTCTACTCTACTCTACTCTAGTTCTCCGCCGTGCGCGCGGTCTGATTGAACAGCACCCGGCGCTCCTCGTCGGACGGCGGTGCTGAACGGCGCAATTCTTTGCCAAGGTCGACCCCGCGCTGCACCGCCGGGCGGTCCCTTAATGTCGCGCGCCAGCGCGCGACATTCGGAAAATCATCGAGCGGCTGGCCCAAGGGCTTGGCGATCAGCACCCACGGCCACGAAGCCATATCAACGATCGAATAATCGTCGAGAATAAATTCGCGCCCCTCGAGCCGGCGTTCAAGGACGCCGAGGCAGCGGTTGTATTCATCGGCATATCGCTTGTGCGAGTAGGGGTGCTCGCCCTGGGCATAATTGACAAAATGGCTCAATTGCCCGGCCATAGGCCCGAGATTGCCGACTTGCCAGAACAGCCATTCGAGGCATTCCTTGCGTCCGCGCCGGCTCTGCGGCATGAACCTCCCGGCTTTGTCGGCAAGGTGCATCAGAATGGCACCCGACTCGAAGACCGGCATCGGCCCCGACTCATCATCGTGGTCGACGATTGCCGGCATCCGGTTGTTGGGACTGATCGCCAGAAATTCTGGCTTGAACTGGTCGCCGCGTCCGATATTGACCGGGATCATGCGGTAGGGAAGCCCGCATTCCTCGAGCATGATTGCGACTTTCCACCCATTCGGTGTCGGCCAATAGTGGAAATCGATCATCGGCCGGGTCCTTTCGCGACACCGGCGGCGCCCTCGCTCACGAGGGCCTCAATTTCGCCTGGCGAATAGCCGATTTCCGCGAGAACCTCGCCGGTGTGCTCACCGAGGGCGGGGGCGCCGCGACGGATCTCGGTCGGCGTCTTCGAGAACCGTGCTGCCGCGCGCGTCTGGCGCAGCCGGCCGGCTTTTTCATGCTCGGTTTCGACGACCAGGCCCAATGCTTCGACCTGAGGATGTCGGATGACCTCGTTGCGGCGCAGCACCGGGCCGCACGGCACCTGCGCCGCACTCAGCCGGTCGAGCCATTCCGCGGCCGGCCGGGCCAGCAAAGCCTGTTGGGTCAGTTCCAGCCGCGCGTCAATGTTTTTCTGGCGCAGCGCCGAGGTCTTGAAGCGCTCGTCTTCGAGCCACTCGGGATGCCCTACCGTCCGCGCCAAAGCCGCCCATTGCCGGTCGGTCAATGCCGCCACAGTCATATACCCGTCCGCCGTGTCATAGATCAGATCGCGCGCGCTCGCCGGCTCCTGCCGCAGAGGTTCGTCGCCGACAAAGGTCTGATCACCCATATCCGAGGCCCACAGGAAAGCGAGCACCGCTTCCAACATCGACAGCCGGACGTGCTGGCCTTGGCCGGTGCGCTCGCGCGCCAGGAGGGCCGCGGTGATCGCCTGCGAGGCGGTGATCGCGGTCAGTTTGTCGGGCAGAATTGTGCGCAAGATCCGCGGCCGGGCCTCGTCCGAACCTGCCTGGATCGTCGCCAGCCCGGAAAAGCCTTGAATGACCGGGTCGTAGGCCGGCTTTTCGGCATAGGGCCCCTTTTCCCCAAAACCGCTGATCGAGACGTAAACGATATTCGGCGAGACGGCGCGCACTTCCTCTTCGCCAACGCCGAGCCGCTCGACTACACCAGGGCGAAAGTTCTGCACAAACACATCGGCCCGCGCCGAGAGCCGGAGCAAGGCCTGCACCGCCGCCGGGTGCTTCAGATCGAGCACGATCGAGCGCTTGTTGCGGTTGTTGTTCAGGAAGGACGCGGTAAACCCGGCGCGCCCTCTGCCGCCGGCGCGCGTCGCGTCACCGCCGTCCGGCGCTTCGATCTTGATCACGTCGGCGCCCTGGTCGGCGAGGATCATCGTCGCCAGCGGCCCCGCGACGTTCGAGGTCAAATCGACAATGCGATACCCTGAGAGCGGTCCCGGCATCCTCCAGCCTTTCGCATCAACATCGACGGCCGGCGAACGAGACTACGCACGACCGGCAAGGTCAAGCGATGTGCGCCCGCCGCGGACGCCCAAAAAGAGTTAGCATTCTAAGGTGGGTGAGGCAGAGAGGCTGGTTAAGAACGCGCTACATCGGATGCCGTGCGTGCTTCGAGACGCGCCCCGGCTACGCCGGGTCACTCCTCAGAGCATGTGAAGAAATCCCAAAACTCGTCATTCCGGGGCGTGGACGGCAGTCCACGAGCCCGGAACCCATGAACACCGGGTTACGAACATATTGGAAATGCAGTTGTTCATGGGTTCCGGGCCCGCCCTTCGGGCGTCCCGGAATGACATGTTTGAGTATTCGGGAGTTTATTTACATCCTCTCAGCGTGAGGTTATGCTCTTGTTCATCAAAAAGATTTGCCTCATGCTGGGGTGCCTCGCGAAGCGAGGCCTCGAAGGACGCGCGGCACCCAAGGCCTACGGCATTTTTGTCCAGTCTCTACGCTTTTGCGCGTCGACCGAGCCAGTGCTCTAAAACGCCGGGATGACCGGGGCTGGTACGATGTGCTCTTCAACGCGGCGCACGCCCGGGATGTTCTCGGCGGCAATGCGCAGCGCCTGCTTTTCTGCCTCGGGCTGGTCGTCGGACATCCAGACGTGCACGACCTTATCGCGCACCATGATGTCG
>DASXMC010000484.1:0-10910 GCA_036495885.1 Allostellaceae bacterium
TGACCTCGGCGCCGCGCTGGCTTCGTGACACTCATCGCTGCAGTGCTTCGCGGGTGACAGCCACCGCGCCCCCGGCCTCGAGCCGCACGAGATTGACCGTGCGCGCCAGTGCCGGCGACCCCGAGTAATAGGCGGGCACGCTACCGTCGCCGACCCGCATCGGCCGGTCCCAATGACCGAGAGCGAGGTAATCAGCCGCGGTCGCCGCGATCTCCTCGTCGCCGAATACCCAGGACGGGCGCAACGGATTGGCGCGGGTGGCCGGCGGCTCGTAATGACCGTGCGCGATCGCGACCTGCCAGCGCATCACGCGCGGCCGCGGTCCCGGTAACGGCGCCATGTCGCGATAATCGCGATGCGGCCGCCCCGATATTTCGAGATCGAATGGCGCGAACACCGCTGCCTCGCCATGGGTTATGCCGAGGATTGCGAGATTGGCGATCTGCACATACCCGCCTTTGACATAGACCGAATTCGGCAAGGCCGGGTCATGGTTGCCGGGCAGGATTACGACCGGCATGCCGGCATTGGCGAGGAGCATGCCGGCCTCTTCGATCAGCGACGGGCTCAGTTCGTTGGTTTCGAAAGTATCGCCCGCCAACAGCAAAATATCGGCTCCCAAGCCCCGCGCCGTCACCAGCACCTGGGCCAGTGCGGAGGCGCCGCTATCGTCGTCAGTCGCGGCCCGCCAGCAATCGTCGACATGCAGATCGGAGCTGTGAACCAGCCTCAACTCGCCCGCGTCGTGGCGGATTTCCATCCGACCTCCAATCGTCTTTGGAAATCAATCTCGCCCAATTCTGAATATAAGGCATTGGTGCGCCGCCCACGCGCGGGGTCAGCACCGTGCGCGGCATCGGCTCGGTCGGATCCCATTGCTCGACATTGACGATGATCCAGACCGCCCTGCGGACGCCGCCCGGCAATTCGAGCCGCCGCCGACCGGTGATCGGCGAATAGTCGAGCCGATCGGTCGGCAGCATGATTTTTCTGCCGCTCATCTGGCTCGCCCGGCCGCCAGATACCAGTCGAGGATCTCGACCCCGTTCCAGTGCAGCACGCCGGCGTAACGCGCGATCTGGTCGTAGACCGCTTCGAGGTATTTGATGCGGTGCGGCTGACCGCTGATATAGGGGTGGATCGCAATCGCCATGATTTTGGCGCGCTCGGCCCCTTCTTCGTAAAGCCGCTCGAAGCTGTCGATGCAGCGCTGTGTGAAATAGGCCGACTCATGATGCTGGACGAGCATCATCGGGATGTCATTGAGTTCGACCGAGTACGGCAGCGTGACCAGCGGGCCGTTTTTGGTACGAATCTCGGTCGGCTCGTCGTCATAGACCCAGTCGCCGACATATCTGATCCCGGCGGCGGTCAACAAGTCCGGCGTGTCATAGGTCTCGGTAAGGCCGGGGCCGAGCCAGCCTATCGGCCGCATCCCGGTGAACCGTTCGAGGGTGTCGAGGGACTTGCCGATCATCGCCGCTTGGCCATCGACCTTGTGGATCGGCATCTGTTCCCATCCGTGACCCATGAACTCCCAGCCGGCCTGACGAGCTGCCTGCGCTACCCGCGGATACTCCTCGCACACCCGGGCATTGATCGATAACGTCGGCCGGATGCCGAGGCGGTCGAATAGCTTGAAGAACCGCCACACCCCGACCCGCATCCCATATTCGTGCCAGGCCCAGTTCGGCACGTCGGGCAGCAGCACCTCGCCGGTTGGGGCCGGCAGCACCTGCCGCGCCATTGGCCGCGAAATCGACCAGAACTCCAGGTTGACAATCGTCCACACGATAATGCGGGAGCGGTGGGGCAGTTTGAGCGGCGGCCGATCGACAATCGCCGAAAAGCTGCCGCGTTTGCGCGGGATCATCTGGGACTCAACCCGTCGTCCGGAAATGCCATGACACTGTCGCGCCATACCCGGCGTGCGACAAGCACCTTAGAGTTGCCGACGAGCAGTGCGACGGCGTGACCCAGCTTCTCTTGTGCATTGCAGCATTGCAAAGCCGACAATCGCCGCCGGGTGCAACGCCGTCCATGCTGCGGCGTTGATCATCCGATTGATACAATCGAGAGCTTAGCCGATGCGGTTACAATATTTTCGGGGCAACGTATTTGTTGCGAACCTGCCGCCGAGTTTGACCGAGGATGAGCTGGCCGAGGCGTTCGACCCGTTCGGGATCGTGCTCAGCGCCTTCATCGCCCGTGATCCGGCGACCGGTAAGCCGCTGCGCTACGGGTTCGTCGACATCGCTACCGAGCGCGCGGCAAAGCTCGCGGTCGAGGCCATGAACGGCACCGCAATCGACGGCCACAACCTCGATGTGCGAATCAGCGAGCACCCGTCCAAGGCGAAGAAGCGGCCTGCCGTAAAAACTGCACCCCGCCGGGCCCCGCCGCGGCCGACCCTGCGCCACGCCGCCGCCGAAGACGCGGTGGACCTATTTACCGCATCGGCGCCGCGCCACCAGCCGACATTCAAGGTCGAACGCCGCTCGCTGCCGCGCCGCGCCTAGCTTTAGCGCCTCTCCTTAGTCGCGGATCCTTACGCCGGCCCGCGCCATCGCCTGCAGAGCGCGGTGGAGCGAACCGTCGAGGTCGATGCCGCGGCAGGCTTTGGCGGCAAGCTCGACCGTAAATCCGGCGGCGCGGGCATCGAGCGCCGAGTAGAGAACGCAATAATCGGTTGCCAACCCGCACACGGTTATGTGGTCCAAGCCGCGCTCGCGCAGATAACCGATGAGCCCGGTCGGCGTCGCACGGTCGTTTTCGCGAAACGCCGAATAGGAATCGATCTCGCTCCGAAAGCCCTTGCGCAGAACGAGCTCGGCACGCGGAGCCTCGAGCCCCGGATGAAACGCTGCCCCTTTTGTGCCTTGCACGCAATGGTCGGGCCACAGGGTTTGTGGTCCATAATCGAACGCGATCGTTTCAAACGGCCGGCGGCCGGGATGGGCGCCCGCAAATGACGCATGCCCCGGCGGATGCCAGTCTTGGGTCAGCACGATATGCGAAAATTCGCCGGCGAGCCGATTGACCGCGGGCAGGATCGCGTCGCCATCGCGAACTGCCAGTGCGCCACCCGGGCAGAAATCGTTTTGCACATCGACGATAATCAGAACTTCACGATCTTCCCGCGACCGCTCGCGCAGTGCTTGGCTCATCCCGCCCTCATCGATCCATAGTGAACTCCGCAAACCCGATATATTGGTGCGGGCGGTCCTCAGGTCCCGATCGCAAGCGGGCTCACCAGCTTTTTGAGCGCGGCAATGGCCGAAAGCGGCGTCAGTCGTCCGGTCTTGGGATTTTCCGAGGGCACATTTTCGATCTGCATCGAGAAACGGGCGGCATCGGCCTCGACCTCAATGCAGTGAATGTTTCGGCTCGCACTGGGATCGGCCCAGATCTCGATCATTGTCCGCTCGGGACCGATCCCGGCCAAAGCCAGCGCCGCGGCGACATTGACATTGGCGGGAAATCCTCGCGCGGCCTCGCGCGCGGTTCCGCTAAACACGCATTTCGGTGCTTCGAGCGCGTCCAGGCCGATGCCGTGCCGTTCCAGGTAGGGCGCTCCGGCGAGCCCGCCCGGCGGCTTTCTGGTGATCATCTGGACGCGGGCGATTTTGCCTTCGGCCGCGGCCACAACCGCATCGAGCCCCAACAATGCTCCGGTTGGAACCAGAATGCGGCCGCCGTTGCGACGCGCCAGATCGACAAGGTCGAAATTTTCGAGCAACGCGCCGGCGCTCAGCACCATAACCATGCGCCCGTGTCCCAGCGCCGGCTCGGCAATGTCTCGCAGCACCGCAGCAGGCACGCATTCGACGACAATGTCGGCCGTCTCCCATAATCGTGCCAACGGCAGGACCGGGACCGGCCGCGCGAACCCGGCCATCGCCGCTGTTGCCCGCGACGTATCTCGCGCCGACACAGCGGCGAGCGTCAGCCCCTCGATTCCGTGATCGATCCGCTGCGCCAATGTCCTGCCGATCGCCCCAAATCCGCCGATCGCGACGCGCAATCTCCGCTGTTGGATCGAGCCCCCCACACTGCCTCCTGTCGCCGATGGGTACCGCGTCAACCCGCAGCCGGCTAACTCGGCCAGGCTACGGCATTGAAATCGTCGACGAGCGCGGCGATGCGCCCGCTGTCGGACTGGTCCATGATCGCACGCGTCCGGCGTGTCGCGGCGACCATATCGAGGTTGCGGATGCGCTGCTTGATGCGCGGGATGCTGCGCGGAGCCATCGACAGATTGCGCAGCCCGAGCCCCAGCAACAGTGCTGTGAATCGCGGCTCCCCGGCCATCTCGCCGCAGACGCTGACGGGCATGCCGCGGCGCAACGCCGCCTCGACAGTAAACTGGATCAGCCGCAGCACCGCAGGATGCAGCGGGTTATAAAGATGCGCCACCTGCTCGTCGCCGCGGTCGATCGCCAGCGTGTATTGGATCAGGTCGTTGGTGCCGATCGAGAAAAAATCCGACTCGGCGGCGAGCGAGTCGGCGGCGAGGGCTGCCCCCGGCACCTCGATCATCGCTCCCAGCGGCGGCAGCGGCTTGGGTAACGGCACCCCGCGGCGGCGCAGACGGCGGGCAACCTGCTCCATCGCCTCGCGCACCCGGCGCAACTCGCCGGTATGCGAAATCATCGGCAGCATGATGCGCAGCGGCCCCTCGGCGGCAGCGCGCAGCATCGCCGCGAGCTGCGGGTCCAGCAGCCGCCGATCCTGCAACGACAACCGGATCGCGCGCAGACCCAACGCCGGGTTGTCGGCCTGGGCATAATGGCCGGCGAGCGAGCGGGCGAGCTTGTCGCCGCCGAGATCAAAGGTGCGCACAGTCACAGGTTTGCCTTCCATACCCCGCACCAGCGCGGAGAACACCGCGTACTGCTCGTCCTCGCCCGGCAGATCGTCACGGTTCATGTAAAGGAATTCGGAGCGCACGAGGCCGAGCCCCATAGCACCGTTGGCAATTGCCTGATCGAGCTCGATCGGCAGCTCGATATTCGCTTCGAGGGTGATTTCGGCCGCGTCGCGCGTCACCGCCGGCAACCGGCGCAGCCGGGTCAGGTAACGCCGTTCGCGGGTCAGCGCATCCTGCCGTGCTTGGTAATCGGCGAGGGTTGCGGCGGCGGGATCGATGATTACCGCACCCGCACCGCCGTCGATGATCACCGGCGCTCCCGGACGTGCGCGCGCAACCAATTCGGTCACCGCCAGCACCGCCGGCATGCCGAGGGCGCGCGCGACAATTGCTGTGTGACTATCGGCACCGCCAAATTGGGCGGCAAAGCCGGTGATCCGTTGTGGATCCATCAGTGCGGTATCGGCCGGGGTCAGCTCGTCGGCGATAATGACGGCGCCCTCGGGTACGCCCGAAAACGCCGCATAAGGCTTTTTGATCAAGTTGCGGATCAATCGTGTTCCGACGACGCGCACGTCTTCGCCGCGCGCGGACAAGTAGGGATCGCGAATGGCGGCAAAACTGCGGGCGATTTCGTCGATTTCGAGCTCGACCGCACGCTCCGCATTGATGCGCTGGCGCCCGATGCGATCGCCGGCGCCACGCACCAGCCGCGAATTCGACAGCATCGCCATATGCGCATCCAGCAGGTAGCCGATCTCCTCTGCCGCAGATTCCGGCAAGCCCGAGGTCTTTGCCTTCAGTTTGCGCAACTGTTTGAGAGAAATTTCGACCGCTTCGCTAAAGCGAGCGTGTTCGGCCTCGACCTCGGTTTCGAGAATGTGGGTCTCATGGACCGGTAAGTCGCCGCCCTCGACCAGATAGGCCGGGCCGATGGCAATGCCCGGCGATACGCCGACTCCCGATAATCGCTGCTCGGCGGGCTGGCATGACGCACCGGCTCCTTCGGGCGAATTGGCGGCCCCGTCAGTCCTCATTGAATTTGCATTCAATCAGATCGGCAAGCGCGTTTACCGCCTCTGCCGCCTGCGGACCGCTCGCGCTGAGCTCGATGACGGCACCCGGCGCGGCCGCCAGCATCATCAGCCCCATGATCGAACGGCCGGAGACCTCGGCACCGTTCTTGCGCACTCGAACATCGGCGTCAAATTGCGCCGCCATCTTGACGAAGCGCGCCGACGCGCGGGCGTGCAACCCGCGCTGGTTACAAATCGTCGCGATCCGGCGAACTGTTGCCGGACCCATCCCGGCCGCCGGACTCTCGCTCATTTGCGTGCGTCGGTCAGCAACTGCGAGGCGATATTAATATACTTGCGGCCCGCCTCCTGAGCGCCGAGCACGGTGCGCTCGAGGCTCTCGTTTTGCCGCAAGCTGGCGAGCTTGATCAGCATCGGCAAATTGACGCCGGCGATGACCTCGATCTTGGCGCGATCCATGACCGAGATCGCCAGGTTCGACGGCGTGCCGCCAAACATATCGGTCAACAAAACCGCGCCGTCACCGCTGTCGACTTCGGCAATGCGGCTCAGGATCTCCTGTCGGCGCTGCTCCATATCGTCCTCGGGACCAATACAAACGGCGGCGATTTGGGCCTGCGCGCCGACCACATGCTCGAGTGCCGCGACAAATTCTGCCGCCAGCCGTCCATGAGTCACCAAAACCATGCCGATCATCGGTTTCCTCTATTCGGACGGCCGCTCTTTAGTCGGTTGCCGCGAGGGGCGCGTGCTCGACAGCCGGGCTGCCCTCCGTGCGCAACGGGAAATCGCGATGCGCTATCACGGCTTGCCACCCCACCTCACGCGGCTTTGCCGGCAGCCGTTGGGCGGCATAAACCAAACGGTGTCGGCCATTGGTGCGGCCCACAGCAATCGTCAAATAGGTTTTTGCTGCCGGTCTTACAGCGCTGCGGCGACGGCTCCGGCCGCCGCCAACGCTCATCAAAAAACCGCGCAAGTCGCGGT
The DNA here is from genome assembly GCA_036495885.1 of Allostellaceae bacterium. Lineage (GTDB taxonomy): Bacteria > Pseudomonadota > Alphaproteobacteria > ATCC43930 > CGMCC-115725 > AP-15. Next base: position 6,895 of record DASXMC010000484.1, read on the forward strand.
TCTTTTCGCAGCTCGCGGACTGCCGGATCGGTACCGGTCAGCGCGCGCGACACCTCGACATGGCCCCGGTTTTCGGGACGACCCACGCCCGAAAGGAGGTAGGCCGCGCGCAGGGTGCCGCGGAGACAGGCAAAAGATGTGACAAAAACGCGCAGTCCGCCGTCAGCCACCGCGAGGCCGACAGCGAACGGCCGCTCGGCCACTGGTGCGGTCGGCAGGGATGTGTCGATCAGCAGATCCGCGCGGTCGCGCAGGGCAGAGAGCATTTGGCGTTCGGGGCGGATGCCGTCCATTACCGGGCGGTCGCCGGCCAAGGGGTGGGATCTTAAGGTTTCCGTATAGCGACATTCGAACCGATCGTCATCACTATCGACGAAGAATACGCGCAACCCGCGACCGCGGGACAAAACCCGGTTCGCAAGCGGATCGAGCGCGGGTTCGGCCCTAAAGCAACGGGCCGGCCTATCGACGCGCGCCGCAGTCGCCGGGCGGTTCGCGGCAGCGCCGTCGATCAGCGCGGGGACCAGGGAAGCAGGCAGGCCGTCAAAGCTCTCGCAATCCTCTCCGAGGATCTTGAGCGGCGTCGAGCACCTGGCGCCCGACATCCCGATCACTGGCAGGGCGCGAGCCTGCAGCGCGCTTTTTGAGGTGTCCGAAAGTCCCTGACTACCAGTGGTACTCACACCCTCATTATAGCGGGCAGCGGCCCCGCCGCCAACGCGCGCCGGAGGAGACGCAGCTTTGCCGGCGCCGAGGCTTCGAACGGCGCCACCGCCACGAGCCGCACCGCAAGGCCCAACACCGTCTCAAACCGCAATTCCGGCATCCGCTCGATGTCGCCCGTGGCCATCAGATCGGCAATCAGCGCCAACGGCGCCGCAACCGATGCGTTGACGCGAACGAGACCCAGCCCGCGGACTTCGATCAACCCCGCAATGGCCGGCGGGGCGCTGGCGAGCACCCGGTCGCCGGCGCGCCGCAGCAGCGTCTGGTCGTCGGCGACGAGCTGCGCCCCATTATCAATCAGTCGGAGCGCCAAATCCGATTTGCCAGAGCCTGAAGGGCCGCGCAACAGAACCGCCTCTCCGTCGATGGCGACAGCGGTGGCGTGTTGCAGCAACGTGTCGATCACGATTGCGCGGGCAGTCGGATGCAAAACCGAGCGCCGATGACAGCGCCCCCGCCCTTGCGGTTCTCGGCCCAGATCATGCCGCGATGCGCCTCGACGATCTGCTTTGAAATCGACAATCCGAGCCCAGAATGGGTTCCGAATTTTTCGCCAACGGGGCGCTCGCTGTAAAAGCGGTCGAAAATCGACATCAATTTATCCTCCGGGATACCCGGACCATCATCGTCCACAGTAATCAGCACGGCCCACCCGTCATAGCGGACGGTTAGGTGGATTTCGCCATCGGGCGGACTGAACGACTCAGCATTGGCAATTACGTTCAAGAACACCTGCGACAACCGGGTCTCGATCCCGGGGACCATCAGCGGGCGTCCACGGTCTGGCAGATCGAGAGCGAGACGCGGCCGACCGTCAGCCCGCGTTGCCTCGTGCACATCGACGAGAGCTCCCAGCATCGCCGCGATGTCCACCGGCCCCAATTCAAGGCGGCTCAATTCCGCGTCGAGCCGCGAGGCGTCGGAAATGTCGGTAATCAGCCGGTCGAGACGCTCAACATCATCGAGGATGATTGCCATCAGCCGGCGCTGGATCGCCGGGTCTTCGATGCGGACCGCGGTCTCGACAGCACTCTTCAGCGAACTCAGCGGGTTCTTGATCTCATGCGCAACATCAGCGGCAAAACGCTCGATCGCGCTCATCCGCTGCCACAGCTCGTCGGTCATCTCGCGCAGCGAGCCGGAGAGATCACCGATCTCGTCGCCTCGGCGGGTGAAGTCGGGGATCTCGACCCGGCTGTGGCGGCCACGGCCGCGCTCCGCGGCGGCGGCAAGTCGGCGGATCGGGCGGGCGATCGTCCCAGCCAAGTAGAGCGACAACAGCACCGTGACGGCCAGGGCCACCCCAAAGATGCGCAGCAATTCGAGCCTAACCGTGCGCAGCTCCTCCTCGATCTCACCGCTGCCGGTCGACAGCATCAGCGCCCCCAGCACTTGCTTGTAACGCTGTACCGGGATTGCGACGCTGAGCACAAATCCGGCGGTCGACGGATCGCGCCGGATCATCGCGGTGGTCTCGCCGGCCAGCGCGCGTTCGACTTCGGGGTAGTCGGCGGCATGCGGCGAAAAGCTTTCGCGATACGCCGAATATCGCTTATGCTGGGGAAGCAGGTCGGTGATCCAACCGTATACCCGATCGATCAGCCAACGGATGTCGGCCTCGGGCGGCGGCAATTCGGTGACTTGGATCGTGCCCCCGGGCCCGCGCAAAACCCGGCTGTCGGCGATCGCATCTCCGTGGATGTCGAAGAGCCGGGCCCGCGTTTTGGTCGGTGCGACGAGGCGGCGCATCATCTCGCGCGCGAGATCCGGCAACAGCACCTCGCCTTCGTCGGCCGAGTCGAGCACTGCCCCCTCACCCAGCGCCGCCGCGAAAACCTCGCCCTGGGTCTTCAGCGCTTCGATTTGCTGGTCGATCAACCCGGCCTGATATTTGCCGAGGTAAAGAAACCCGCCGGCAAGTAAGGCCAGCGCCAGGACATTGACGGCGAGGATGCGCAGGGTCAGCGGCGAGAATGGCCGTCGTCTGACGCGCGCGCGCCGTCGCTTAAGGATCTTGCCCGCTGGCGGCCGGGCGGCGGCAGAGGCGGCGTCGCCGCGGACCTCCAGGCCGGCGGGCGCAGCGAAGACGTTCGGTCTGTCGGCCGGTTTAGCGGTCGCGGTATCGATAGCCGACGCCATAGAGAGTTTCGATCTGAGCGAAGTCGCTGTCTACGCCCTTAAACTTTTTGCGCAGCCGTTTGATGTGGCTGTCAATCGTGCGGTCATCGACATAGATGTGCTCACCATAGGCAGCGTCCATCAGTTGGTCACGGCTCTTGACGTGCCCGGGGCGGTGCGCTAGCGATTTTAAAATTAGAAATTCGGTCACAGTCAATTCGACCGGCTCAGTGCCCCAGGTGCACAAATGCCGCGCAGGATCGAGGACGAGCTGTCCACGCACGACCACCGGCTCGCCTTGTGGGTCGCCGCGCTCGCGCGCCAATTCGCCGCGGCGAATTAAAGCGCGGATCCGCTCGATCAGGAGTCGCTGTGAAAACGGCTTCTTGATGTAGTCGTCGGCGCCCATCCGCAGGCCCAACAGCTCGTCGACCTCGTCGTCTTTCGATGTCAAAAAAATCACCGGGATGTCGCTCAGCCGACGCAATTGTTCGAGCAATTCCATGCCGTCCATGCGCGGCATCTTGATGTCGAGCACTGCGATATCGACCGGTTGCGCCGTGATGTTTTTGAGCGCTTCCGCCCCGTCGCTGTAGCAACGTACTGAAAAACCTTCGGCCTCGAGCGCGATCGACACCGAGGTTAGGATGTTGCGGTCGTCATCGACAAGAGCAATAGTGTTCGCCACATCTAACCCCCAATAGACTTGCGGCAGGCCGGAACGGACCAAACGCGGATGCTGTCGTTGTTGAATATGGCCATTTGCGGTCGATGACCAACCCAAACTGTGATTTTCCCGTTGTAGGGCGTACGGTGTAGAGGTTGTGCCCATTTCGCCAAGCTGGTCCGCCACAGCAGCCGCGCGCTTGCCGGCTGAGGCCGATGACGACCCAGAATCGGCCCGCCGCATCAGATCGGCAGCACGCGGCAATGTGGAATGACCACGAAGGGCAGCCCCTCGCCATTGCTATGATCCCGCACATCGCGTCCGGGTAGCCGAGGCCTGGGTAATGATGGCGATCCACCCCGAGGCATGCGCTTGACGCGGCGCCAACGCCGCCGCTCAATGGGACGATGATCCAGGTGCGACCGCACCGCGACGCCGCCCGCTTGGCGCGAGGGCTGATGCGAGGCTGCGAGCGCGCCGCACTCGCTACCAGCTATCGCGGCGC
>DASXMC010000485.1:0-6676 GCA_036495885.1 Allostellaceae bacterium
TCAGACCACCCGTTCGGTGCCCGGGTGGATCAGGTGCATCCTGTTGAGATCGGCAACCAGCGCCATCGGCTCGCCGGCGGCAGCGGCGGCAGTCGGCTCGACACGCCCGCAAACCTCGACCCCATCGACAACAAAATAGACCATTGTTTCCATCCCCATCGGCTCGACAACATCGAGCCGGGCCGTAAACGGCACCGCTCCCGGCGGGGCGTCGCCGCGCGGTTCGGTGATGTGCTCGGGACGCAGGCCAAACAGCAATTCGCTGCCGAGATGCGGGCGATAGCGCGCTTCGTGAGAGGCGGGAACCGGGAAGGACAACCAATCGCAAAGCCGAACCGTCAACCCGCTGCCGTTTTGCACGAGATGGCAGGGCAGCAAATTCATCGTCGGTGAGCCGATGAACCCGGCCACGAAGCGGGTTTTCGGATTGTGATAAACCTCGTAGGGAGTGCCAATCTGGTCGATCCGTCCGCCATTCATGACCACGACGCGATCGGCCAAGGTCATTGCTTCGACCTGATCGTGGGTGACGTAAACGGTGGTGGTCGTGACCTTTTGATGCACTTTTTTGATCTCGGTGCGCATCTGCACGCGCAATTTGGCGTCGAGGTTTGACAGAGGTTCGTCAAACAGAAACACCTTGGGATTGCGCACGATGGCTCGTCCCATCGCCACCCGTTGGCGCTGACCGCCGGACAGCTGTTTTGGTCGCCGATCGAGCAGGTTGCTGATGTCGAGAATACGCGCCGCGTTCTCGACCCGCTGCTTGATTTCCGCTTTTGGAAATTTCTTCAAGCGCAGGCCGAACGACATGTTTTCGAAGACCGTCATATGCGGATAGAGCGCGTAGTTCTGGAAAACCATCGCGATGTCGCGGTCTTTGGGCGGCACGTCATTGACAAGCTGGTCGCCGATGTAGATCTCGCCCGAGGTCGCTTCCTCGAGGCCGGCAATCATGCGCAATGTTGTAGTTTTGCCGCACCCCGAGGGACCGACGAGCACGATGAATTCGCGATCGGCGATATCGAGGTCGATTCCCTGCACCGCGGGGGTTTTCTCAAACACCTTGACAATATTGCGGAGCGCAACTTGCGCCATCTTCCTCGTCCTTCTCGCTTCGCCTCTTGCGCCGGCATACCCCCGCCGATGGATGTAATCCATCGTCAGTACATAGATCAACATCCACGGTGCAGCCGTTCGCACCGAGGGGCATGGCCCCTCGCCACCGGCGGTCGCGCCCAATCAGCCGGAACGGGCGTTACTCGCCCTCGGTGGGGCTGAAGATACCGGCGTCATCCGGCTGAGCACCGCGATGGCGCTCGAGTTCGTGGGCGTAGCGCCGCAGCGCATAGGACTCGCTTAGATAGCCGATGACCCGGCGACCTTCGGCGTTATCGATCACCGGCAAAGTTTCCTGCATGGCTTCGCTGAAGCGATTGAGTGCCGTCCGCAGATCGTCACCGGGAAGCAGATAGGTGGGCGGTGCCGCCGCCAAGTCTCCAACCGTTGCGGGCTCGTCGATGCCGTCCGCAGCATGGGTCTCGGTCGGATCGAGAATGCCGGAAAGCCGCCCCTCGCCGTCGACCACGAATACCTGTTTGGTGCTGCCCGCAGGATACCGCCCCTGCAGTTCATCCACCGGCAAAGCGGCCGAAATCACAGCGGGGTCGCGACGCATCATCGGGCCGATCAAGAGCTCGTTGATCCAGCCGACATCCTCGGGGCTGCGGATCCCCAACCCGCGCAGATGGAAGCGCCATGTGGCAAACGAATACCCGAACCAGTGCCGCACCGCGAAGGCAGCCGTCACGACCCCAACCATGACCCCGATCGTCGCCGAGAAGTCGCCCGTTGTTTCCAGCACCAGCATGATCATCGTCATCGGCGCGCCGACAATCGCCGCTGCGACCGCGCCCATCCCGACGAGCGCATAGATCAACGGATCGGCTGTAGAATGGGGCGCGAACTGCACCACCAATCCGCCGCACAAGCTGCCGAACAAAGCGCCGAGAAACAGCGAGGAGCTGAACAGGCCGCCGCGGAAGCCAGAGCCGATCGATACCGCCGAGCCGATGATCTTGGCGACAACTAGCCCTGCCAAAAACGTCAGATCGAAGCCACCGTGCAGATCTTCGAGGATGCCGCCATGACCGCTGCCGAGCACCTGCGGAAACGGCACCGCCAGCAACCCGAGGATCAGGCCGCCGAGTGCCGGCCGTGCCCAACGCGGCACCGCCCGCGCCCGGAACAGCCGCTCGGTCGAGGTGACCCCTTTCATGGTGGCGATGCCGAGCCCGGCGGCAGCCAGCCCCATCGCAAAAAACGCGACGTAGTCGCCCGGGGTCAGCCCGGTGTCGTGCCACACGACGAAAATCGGGTTCGAAGCAAACAAGGCCCGCACCACCAACACCGCGGTCAAAGCCGCAATACCGACCGGGGCCAGGGCCTGCAGCGTGTAGCTGCCTATGATCAGCTCGAAGGCGTAGAAGGCGCCGCTCAGTGGCGCGTTGAATGCGGCAGCGATGGCGCCCGCGGCGCCGCAACCGACCAAAAGTCGCACGTCGTCCCGCCGCAATCCAATGTTGCGGCCGAGCCGCGACGCCATTGCCGCTCCGAGCTGGGTATAGGCTGCCTCGAGCCCAACCGACGCGCCAAAGCCGCCCGACAGTATCGTCACCCAGACGAGGCCGATACTGTCGCCGAGCGACATGCGGCCGCCGAACAGCGCGTTGGCCTCGATCGCGTCGACAACTTCACGCGGGCGCCAGCGGCGCAAGAGTGTCGCGGTGAGCCCGACCAGGAGGCCGCCCGCGATCGGGATCAGCACGACGCGAGGCGGTCCGATACCCGTCACTTCGCTTAAATGCGCGCCGAACGGGATATCGAACACCAGTTTTCGAATCAGGGCCAGCGACAGATTGATCAGAACGACGCCAAGACCCGCCGCGATGCCCGTCGCCAGGGCCAGGACGAGCAAAAACACCTCGCTGTCGCGCAGGCGCGCCTCGCGGCGCGTGCCGGCACCCGCGAGGTCGGTTTCCCCTCTCCCGGCGTCCGATGCGATCTCGGCCACGCGCGTTCGCATAAGCGCATCCGGCGTCGCTGGCAAGTGCGGGCTTTCCGCGGCGCGGCCATCCGCGGCCGGAATTGGCAAGGGCATTGGGTGCACCGAACCGGTTGGGCTCAGTGTCGCGAGAAATAAACGCGATAGAGCTGGTCGCGGAACGGTGCGCTGGTATCGAGCGCCGATTGGAAATCGGTCTTGCCGAGCACAAAAGTGTCGAGCGGCTCGGTCGCAAGCACGGTCGCGTTGCGCGGCTCACCGCTGATCAGGGCCACCTCGCCGAAGAACTCGCCGCGCCCGAGCCGTGCCACCTCGTGATCGGCCCGGATCACATCGACCTCCCCGTCCGATATCAGATAAAACTCCTCGCCCGGTTCACCTTCTCGAATGATCGTGTCGCCCGCGGCGAATTGGCGTTTGGCCATTTTTTCGGCGACATTGGTCAGCTGGGTCGGGGTCAAGGCACGGAACAGATCGACCGCGCGCAGGAATTCGCAGATCCGCATCGCGTCGTGCAGCACGACATCCGACACGATATGACCGTCCACCATATGCACGAGGCGGTCGGCCGATTCGATGATGCGGTAGTCATGGGTCACCATGATGACGGCGGAGCCGTGCTCGGCCGTCATCATCTTGAACAGCTCGATCACCTTTCTCGTCGAATCGCGGTCGAGCGCTGCCGTCGGCTCGTCGGCAAGAACGAGGTGCGGATTGTTGACCAATGCCCGGGCGATCGCCACCCGCTGGCGCTCGCCGCCCGAAAGGTGCCGCGGCTTATAGTCGACGCGATGGCCGAGCCCCAGCCGATCGAGGATTTCGGTGCCGCGCTGGCGCATCCGGTCGGGCCGTTCGTGGCCAAGCTGCATCGCCATCTTGACGTTTTCGTACGCGGTCAGTGCATCGAACAGGTTGTGCATCTGGAAGATAAAGCCGACCTCGCGCCGCAGCTCGACCAGCCCGTGCGGCGAAAGCCGCGACAGATCGCGGCCGAGGATCTCGACCAGGCCTTGCTGCACCGAGCGCAACGCGCCGATCAAGGTCAACAGCGTTGTCTTACCCGCCCCCGAGGGGCCGGTCATGACCACTAGCTCGCCCGGCACCACCTCGATCCGATTATCGAACAGCACCTGGTTACGCGCCGCACCCTCGCCAAAAAAATGGTTCAAGCCCTCGACCCGCACCACCGGCTCTGCTCTCTCGGGGGACTGAACCGGCGCCGGCGCCGGGGCTTCGGCAAGCATCGCGCACATCAGAACACCGCCGCCGGGTCTGCTCGGACCACCCGAGTGACTGCGATCGCGGCCGACAACAGGCAGAGCGCAAGAGTGAGAAACAAGCTTATCAAGCTGATGCCCACCGTCATTTGCATCGGTAACAGTGCCACATGCGTGATCAGGCGGTACAGTCCGATGCTCAGGAGCCAAGCCGGGATCCACCCCGCGATCCCGTTCAGCGCCGCTTGCTCCAGCACCACACGCATCAGATAAGCCGTCGGGTAGCCGATTGCTTTGAGGGTCGCATATTGCGGCAACTGATCCGAAACTTCGGTAAAGACGATCTGGTACGAGATCAACATGCCGACCACAAAGCCGACGATCGTGCCGATCGCAAAAATCGGTCCGGCCGAGGATACATTGGCCTGAAATGCGTGCTCAAAGGCGATCAACTGATCCTTGGTCATGACCGCGATCTCGGCCGGCAACGCTTTTCTCAGCGCCGGCAGCGCCGCGGCGGGGTCGATACCGGGGGCCAGCTTGATCACGCCAAGCGCCATGCCTGGCGGGGTGCCGGCCGCGCCGTGCAGCAGGTTTGCGAAGGTCGCGGCACTCATAATTACGGTGCCGTCGCTCATGAAGTCGGGACCGAGCGCGAAATTGCCGACGATGTTGACCTTGGTCCCGTTGATCTCGGACTGCGCCACGTCACGGTTCATGCCGAGAAAGCGGCGGCCGCGGCGATCGACCAGGACAGTACCGGGTTTCGCGAGTTCGGCCCGCCGGTCGTTTACTTCGGGCCACGAAAACACCGGCTTGTCCGGATCGAAGGCGAACCCGCGGATCAGGTAGGTTCGGCCGTCACTCGGGCTTTTCCAAAACAGATCGAACCAATCGGCGTAAAGCGGTGCGGCACTCTCCACGCCCGGGATCGTCCTCGCGGCCGTCAGCATGGCGATCGGAATGGGGTCCTGGGTGGCAAATTGATATTTGTGCACGCTCTGCAAAAAGATGTCGCCGTCGAGCGCGCGCAGCACCTGCAGTGCCGCGTTAAAGAACGCGCTCTCAAATCCGAGCTGGGTTAGCATCAGCAGCACGGCAAACCCGATCCCGGCACTCGATCGCACAAGCCGCCACTTGTTTGCGGTAACGCTGCGCCACGCCAGCGGAACAGGATGTGCACCCGCCTGCCTAAAGACCTGTCTGAGGAATGGAGATGCAATCGCCATCGGCCGCTCCGGCTCAGAACACGTCGGCCGGATCGGCGCGCCGCAGCCCGCTCACTGCCAGCAGAGCCGAAACCGCAGCCATCACCAGCGAGGCGACCAGCACCTCGGCGACATGGCTCGCCGACATTATTACCGGCAGCAAGGTCTTTTGCCTGATTTCACCGTACAACAGCACGGCGGCAGCCAATGCCGGGGCGAACCCGGCAACGGCAATGATCAACGACATCACCGCGACCGTGCCGGCGAGAGCGCTGTCGTCATAGCCGATGGCTTTGAGGGTCGCGAATTGCGGCAGCTGTCGGCTCACCTGGGTCGAGACGATTTGATAGACGACCATGATCCCGACCACGAGCGAGATCAGCAACCCCGAGCCAAAAATCAGCCCGACCGAGGTTCGCGTCGTCCAGTAGGAGGTTTCGCGCGCAGTAAGTTGCGAGTGGGTGAAGAGCTGGGTATCGGCACCGACCAGTTTCTGCAGGTCGGCCTTGGCGCGGCCGAGATCGACCCCGGGCTTCAGTCGGATGGCGCCAAGGTTGACCATGCCGAGACCACGCTGCGGCAGCAATCTGGCGAAATTTGCTTCGCTCATCAGCGCTACGCCGAGCCCCATAAACCCGGTGCCAAGATCATATTCCCCGGCGATCATTTCCTTGTGGTCGTCCAGCTCGACAACGCGGCCCGCTTCGATCGGCCCGAACATCGGCCGCGTCGTACTGTCGACGAGAATCGTGTCCGGCCGCGTCAGCGCCTCCCGCTGGTCCGTGATGCTGGGCGGCGTCAAGACATCGCTCTTCGGGTCAAAGCCGATTACGAACAGATCGGGCCAGGCTTCTTCCTCGCCGCTCTTCCATTTGACGACGCCGAAATAGAGCGGCGCCACCTCGGCGACGTCGGGCGAACTGCGGACCGCGGCGAGCCGGCTTAGCGCAAACGCCCCCGGCTGCGCCTGGTATTCGTACTCGTTTGAGACCAACAGCAGATCGAACCGCATGTGGTCGTAGAGCAGCATCCCCCCCTGCGGTACCGCAAAGAACAGCCCGAGCTGGATGAAGACGAGAAGAATCGCCATAAACATTCCGGCGAGGGCCAGCGCCGTTCGCCCTTTGTCGTCGGTCAGGATTCGCCAAGCGAGTGCGAAACTCACGCGTGTCCGATCCCCCGATCTC
>DASXMC010000486.1:0-4596 GCA_036495885.1 Allostellaceae bacterium
GTTCGCACCATGACCGTGCCGGCGAGAAAATCATGCAACGTCCGGCGGCGGCGGTTGAACAAGGCAACGAGCAGGATCAGCGAGCCCGTCATGCCGACCGTCGCATAGAACAGTGCCGTCTGGATAAACGCCTGCAGCAAACTCGGCCGCTCGCCGGTTACCGAACGCAATTCGAGGTCAAGTGAGCGCATCCCAGGAGTGGCGGAATGCCGGCCGGCGAGAAAGAGGGTGTGGTAGGCAAGCGGCAGGAGGCCAAACAGAAACCATAACAGCGGCCCCAACAGGCCAAAGCTGAGCAGCCACAAGGCGGCAAAGACGACCCACACGCCGACCGCGACCACCGCGATCAACAACAAATCGATCATATAGGCGAGAACACGGCGCCACAGCACGCCCTCGAATACCTCGGGGAAGCTCGCGGGGTCGGGCACCGCAAAGCGGTCGCCCTGCCAAGCAAAATCATATCCGGCGGTCACGGGGAAGTCCTTTGGGGTCAGTCGCGCAGCATGTGGGGACGGCGCGCGCCACGGCAAGCAGGGGCGCCCGTATTTCGCCGTGATGGACATTTCGGCGTGGCAGGCATTTCGGCGTGATAAATTGGGCGACGCTCAGTTCATTAACCCGAAGGAAGAACCATGCCAGCTTACGTCATCGCCGATGTCGATGTGACCAACCCCACCGGCTACGAGCCCTACCGCCCGCTCGCCGCCGCCAGCATCGCCCGGTTTGGCGGCCGATTTATCGTCCGCGGCGGTGCTGCCGAACTGCTCGAAGGGGCACCCGCGCCCGGGCGCACCGTCGTGATCGAATTTGCCGACGCCGACGCGGCGAAGCGGTGGTATTTCTCGGACGAATACCAGCAGGCGCTGAAGATCCGACAAGCCAATTCGACAGCCCGGGTGATCCTCGTTGATGGCGCGGTGTAACCCGAACAGCAGGCATTAGCCCGACATGCGGCAATGCTTGCGAGGTCAAAGCAGGTCGCAGACCGCCTCCCAATACCGTTTCATCGCGGCGATGTGGTCGCCGAGCGAGCGGCCGGCGATGCGGTGCAGGTGGCCGCTCTCGTAATAATTGGCCAAGGTCAGGTGAGTTACCCCGATCGATTTCCAAAAGCGCACCTCTTCGCGCCATTCGCGCGCGTTCCCCGCACCAGCCGAGACCCGCGTATCGATCCCGATCGTCGCAGGATCGCGGCCTGCCGCCTCGGCGTAGCGCCGCAAGGTGGCAAATGCGGTCTTTGCCTCCTCGCCGGGCGGATAGGCGAGCGGCATCCAGCCGTCGCCCCATCTGGCGCAGCGCCGCAGGGTCACATCCGCGTGACCGCCATACCACAGCGGGATCTTGCGCCCGGTGGGCAACGGGTTGATGCCGGCATCCTCAATGGTGTGCCATCTGCCCGCGAAGCTGACACGCGCGGAGGCCCACAACGCCTGCATGATTTCGACCTGCTCCTCCGAGCGACGGCCGCGATTGTGGAAGTTCTCGTTCAGGCCGACAAACTCGACCTCGTTCCATCCGACACCGATGCCGAGGCGAAAGCGGCCGCCCGATAAGACGTCGAGACAGGCGGCCTGTTTGGCGACAAGCACGGCTTGGCGCTGCGCCAGGATCAGCACCTGGGTCGAGAAATCGGCGATCCCGGTGCAGCCGGCAAGGAAACCGAACAGCACGAACGGGTCGTGATAAAGATCGCCCGAACGGGCGCGGGCCTGGGTCCAATCGGGCCGGCTCGCGACATTGACTCCGAGCACGTGATCGGGGGCGGCGATGCCGTGATAGCCGATCGCCTCCGCCGCCTGCGCAAATTCCCGCAGCACTGCAGGCTCGCCGCCGATATCGACGATCGGAAGAGCCACGCCGAGCCTCATCTCCACCTCCGCCGTTCAGGGGCCGCAACACCCAGATCGGTTATGCGCCGACAAAGCTGGGGCGGTCCAGCCGGTGGAAAACCGCAAGCGGGTAAGCCGGAGCGGACGGCGACCGCTGGCGAGTGTTCGAAAGGGCTGCTCAGGCGACCGATAGCTCTGCTTGCAACACCTTGCCCCTGGTTTCCGGGCCGGCGAAAACGGCCGCGGCCACACTAAGTGCGGCGAGGGAAGTGCCAATCATCATCGGGATCGCAAATCCGGAATGCCAGTTGATCGCGAAATAGGTGATGATCGGCAACGTCAAGCCGCCAAAGATCGCACCCTGATGGTAGACAAAGCCGGTTGCGGTGGCCCGCACCTCGGTCGGGAACCGTTCGGCAAGATAGGCGGGGTATAGCGTGTGCATGCCGCCGCCGCCGAACATGCCCTGCAACGTGAAAAACACCACGATCGTCGCGTAATCGTGTGTAAGCAGATAAAGCGGTGCGACCGGGATCGTCAGCAGAGCCGGGATGATGATCGCCCAGCGCCGGCCGATCCGGTCAGCCAGCCAGCCATAAGCTGAACCAGACACGAAAAACACGATGCTTTGCAGCATGACCGGCAAAGCGACCAGTCCTGGGCTGAGATGCAGATCCTTTTGCAGATAGGTCGGGAACAGCCCGCCGACCGAGTAGCCGACGACAAAGGCGCTGGCCATCCACCAGCACGCGGTCAACGTGTTGGCGAGCAGGCCCCGCTTGAAGATCTTAAGCAGCGGTACGCGGACCTCGCGGTGTTGGGTGCGCTGCAGCCTTCGGTTCTCGACCCACACCGGCGGCTCTTTGACATAGCGGCGGATATAGACGATCCACAGCGCCGGCAGCACGCCGATCATCAATAGACCGCGCCAGCCGATAGAGGTGTAGAGCAGGCCATAGGCGGCACTCGACAGCAATGCGCCGAGACCCCACGACGCCTGCAACACCCCGGCCATAAGGCCGCGCGAGCGGATCGGCCAGGATTCCATCGCCAACGCAGCGCCGCAAGGCCATTCGGCACCCATGCCGATGCCCAGCACCGCGCGGAACAAGAACAGGAACCAGAATGCCGGTGAAAAGGCAGCGATAAAATTGCAGGCCGAATACCAAGCGATAGAGATCATCAGCGGCTTCTTGCGGCCGATCCGGTCGGCCAGCCAGCCGGACGCGGTGGCGCCGACAAGCCGCATCCACAACGTCAACGTGAACACCGCCGTGACCGCGGTCAGCGGAACATGAAATTCCTGTGAGATCGGCAACATGATCAGCAGGAAAATCGTGAAATCGAATGCGTCCAGGGTCCAGCCGAGCCAGGCAGCGACCCAGGCCAGCCATTGCTCTTTTGTCGGTTCCTTCCACCATGGAATGGGTCTGCCGATATCGACTGCGATCGCCATAAGCACCTCCCATTTGTGAGGCCCGTTGAGCGGGCCTTTTCGCTAGCGATAGTTTACCGGCGCAGCATCAGGGACAGGGATCTCCGGACGGCGCCATGACTCAAAAAGCCTCCTCCGGCATGTCCGGAAGAGGCTTTTGGCGGCTCGGCAAGCGTCCCTTTAAGCGACGACGAGCTCAGGCGACATCTCGGTGCCCCTGGTCTCCGGGCCGAATGCGACCGACAGGATGAAATTGCCAAGGCCGAACAGCGTCCCGATCGCCATCGGAATGGCAAAACCGAGATGCCAGTTGATCGCGAAGAAGGTCAGGATCGGCGGCACCATCGCACCCGGAATGGCGCCGACATGATAGCAAAAGCCCGTCGCGGTGGCGCGGATCTCGGTCGGGAAGCGCTCGGTCAGATAGCTCGGCACCTGGCCGTACATTGCGCCGCCGGCGAACAGCCCCTGTGCCACAAAGGCAATTACGACCCAAGTGAAGTTACCGGAGAACAAGTAAATCGGCACTAGCGGGATCGCGCACAGCGCCGGGATGATCATCGCCGGGCGGCGCCCGATCTTGTCCGACACCCAGCCCCAGCCGGAACTGCCAAGAAACACGAGGATGTTGGCAAACGCAATCGGGGTCGCGATCAGCGCCGGGCTCAACCCCAGATCCTTTTGCAGATGGGTCGCGAATAGCGCGTTGATCGAGTAGTAGGTGACGAACCCGGCGGCCTGGAACCAGCACGTGGTGATCGTGTTGCCGATCATGCCGCGCTGAAAAATTTTCATCAGCGGCACCTTGACCTCGCGCTTCTGGGTGCGCTGGATCCGCCGGTTCTCGAGCCAGACCTCGGGCTCCTTGACAAAGTAACGGATATAGACGAGCGCAAGCGCCGGGGCGATGCCGACCCACAGCATGCCGCGCCAACCGAAATATTTATATAAAAGACCGTAGACGAGGCTCGACAGCAAAAAGCCTAGACCCCACGAGCCTTGCAATACACCGCTCATAAAGCCGCGCGAACGGATCGGCCAAGTTTCCATCGCCAACGAGGCGCCGGCCGGCCACTCCGCCCCCATAAAGAAACCGAGCAGTGCGCGGAAAAACAGCAGAAACAAAAAGGTGGGCGAAAACCCAGCGATAAAGTTGCACAACGAGTAACCGAAGATCGAAATCATCAACGGGACTTTGCGACCCAGCCGATCGGCCATCCAGCCGGAGGCGGTGGCGCCAACCAGCCGCATCCACAAGGTCAGCGTAAACACGACCGTGACAGCGGTCAGGGGCACGCCGAACTCCTTCGAGATCGGCAACATGATTAA
>DASXMC010000487.1:0-1526 GCA_036495885.1 Allostellaceae bacterium
AAGAGCTCGGCCGCCGAGGCGCTGTCGCCTTCGACCCCGCCATAAGATTGTTCGAAGACCAAGCTCGCATTCAGCGACAGTGGCCGGCTTTTGCCAAACCGGCCGCCGAGAAATCCCGACAGGATCAAGACCCCCTTTGAATGCAGCGGACCGCCGAGCGCCACTTCGCGCTCGATGTCGACGACCTCGCCGCGGCCCAATCTGACTTGCGCGGTGATCCGGCTCGGGGTTCCGAACGAGAGCGCGCCGAGGCTGATCACCGACAGCCCATTGACCTGGCCGATGGCGCTGCCCTCGGTCACGATGCGAATGGTCCCGCGGCCGATTTCCTCCTGCAGCCGCCGGTATACCCGGTCGCCGCGCCGGCGCTGCGCATCGATTGCCGCCTGGACCTCGGCCACAGAAATCACCGCCTTGCCGGCGTCGGCGCCGAGCTGATCGGCTTCGCGCAAGAGACCGTTGATCGCGCGCATGCTGGTCGACAATTTGTCGGCGTCGCCGGCCAGGCGTGCGGCTTGCTCGATGACCCGGGCAACGCCGTCGCGGTCGAGCGGGCGCAGCCCCTCGCGGCGGGCGACGGCGCAGATCAGCCGCGCGTAAAGCAGCGTCGTCTGCGGCGTACGCTCAACCTGCTCCTCGAAATCGGCGGCGATCTTGAACAGATCCGGAAATTCTTCGTCATTGGCGCTGAGCATGTAATAGAGCGCCGGCGGCCCGATCAGCACGATCTTGACGTCGAGCGGGATCGGCTCGGCGGCAAGCGAGACGGTGCTCGCCATGCTCAACAGCTGCTCCAAGGTTTCGATGCGAATCTGACCGGCGTTCAACGCGCGCTTGAGGGAGGCCCAGCCGAAATTGCCGGTCAGCAGTCTCTGTGCGTCGAGGATCAGATACCCGCCATTGGCGCGATGCAATGCACCCGGAACCAGAAGGTTGAAATCGGTGACCAGCGCCCCGAACCGCGCCAGATGCTCGACGCGCCCGACCAGGCTTTGATGGGTCGGGTTGTCCTCGTAAATGACGGGCGCCCCCTGCACCGCACCGTTGTCGACGATAACGTTGACATGATAGCGGCGAAAGCGATCGCCGTCGGGCGCGCGGCTCAGTGCTCCTGCGATCGGAACCGGACCTGGTGGGCCTGTTTCGAGCGGCGGCGAGGGCAGAAAATCGTCGGCGTTTTCTTTGATGTCGTGCTCGACCGCATCAAGGTGACGCCCGATTTCGGGCAGATCGGCAAAGCTGGCGCTCAGCTCGATCATCAGATGGGCGATCGCATACCCGGTCGTCTCGTGATTGAGCGCCTGCAGGGCGTCGCGACGCTGGCGCTCCCATTGCGGCACCTGCTGCATGATGGCTTCGAGCTGCTTTTGGATTTTCTCGATGTTGCGGCCGATCCGCTCGCGCTCCTCAGCGGGCAGCGCCTCGAACAGGTCTGGGGTCAAAACCTTCCCCTCGCGCTTCGGGGCGAGACCCAGACCCGTCGGCGTGCGGATAAGCGCCACACCTTGAGCCTCGGCCTCCTGCTG
>DASXMC010000488.1:0-1927 GCA_036495885.1 Allostellaceae bacterium
CCCAAGGTTCGGTGCAGCAAATCCGACATCACTCCGACCAGCTTGTTGACGTCTACCACTTGCGGCGCCAGCGGCTGGCGCCGGGCAAACGCCAGCAACCGCACGGTCAGCGCCGCACCCCGCTCCCCCGCCCGCTGCGCCGTCTCGAGCAGCCGCGATGCTCGGGCCGGGTCGGAAAGGCCACCCGGACGCTGCAGCAATTCGACACTTCCGAGGATCGACTGCAAGAGATTGTTGAAGTCATGCGCCACACCACCGGTCAGCTGACCGATTGCCTCCATCTTCTGGAGCTGTGCCAAGGCGGCGTGGCTCTGGTCCAGGGCCTCCTGTTGCGCCCGCCGCTCGGTGATGTCGCGCACAACTTTGGCGAAGCCACGGAGTTCACCGCTGGGATTACGCAGCGCGGTGATCGCGGCGCTGGCCCAAAACCGCGATCCGTCCTTTCGCACCCGCCAGCCTTCTTCCTCGGCGCTTCCGGCGGTCGCTGCTACTTCAAGCAAGCGGGATGGGGTGCCGGCCGCGGCCTCGTCTGCGGCAAAGAAACGCGAGTATGGGGCGCCGATAATCTCGTCGGCCCGGTAACCGCTGATCCGCTCGGCGCCGTCGTTCCAGCTTGCGACTTTGCCGGCCGGATCGAGCATGAAGAGGGCGTGATCGCGCACCCCCGAAACGAGCAGGCGAAACCGTTCTTCGCTGCGCTGCAACGCGGTCTGGGAGCGCAAAATGCGTGAGTAGGCGCGATACAGCAGCAGACCACCGAGCACGATAACACCAAAAGCGAGCACGGCGGTGAACGCGCTGATCGTAACGTTGGTCCGCGTGAGTTCGGCAAACGCCGTCTGTCGTTTTTCGAGGTGCTGGTTTTCGTTTACGATCACGGCATCGATCTGGTCGGTGATCGCAGTCATGGTATTGGCGCCGACATTGGTCTCGACAACCCGTCGCGCGGCGTCGAACCCTTCGCTGCGACGAAGGTCGATGGTGGTTTTGAGCTCGGCGAGCTTTGCTTGGATCTCCTTGTCGAGAACGGCGATATGCGGCTGCTGGTCTGGGTTGTCGCGGGTCAGCTGTCGCAGTTCTCGCAGTTTGCCAGGTAATGCCCGAACACCGGCTTCATATGGCTTGAGATAGCTGTCGTCGCCGGTGATCAAGAAGCCGCGTTGGCCACGCTCGGCGTCCTGCACCGACCGGTCGAGGGAGTGGGCGGCGGCGATCACTTCGAAGGTGTGGGAAACAAGCGCCTGGCTCTGTCGAAGCGCCGGCACAATGCGCACCGCCGTGTAGATTTCGAGACCGACGAGGATCAGCGCCGGCAACACGATCAGCGCCAGCCCGCGCCGCAGCCCGGCTGCCGATACGGGTTGTGCTATGAGGCCGCGCCAAACGCGCCAGCGTTGCCAACGCGGCGGTGCGGTAGCGAGCTCTGGGTCGCTCGTCAAATCCGTCACTCTGTCGCCGTCAATCGCCATCGTGGCATCATCTGACGTTACAGGATACGCGGTGTGCGGACAAATCCATCATCCGAGGACGCGCTGGGCCGACCAAAGCGAGTGGTGCGACCTAGCTTTTGGCGCGCGTCGCCAGGATCTCCGCCGAGCTGAGCTGGTCGACCGCGTCCGCCAGCAAACGGTATTTGACTTGGGTGACGTTGATGTCGCGAAAGTAATTAACGAGGTCTCCCCACGGATCATTCATCCGTCCGATCGGGGTTGCGATTGATTAGCCAAACTGAAGCGCCGCACGGTATCAGCCGCCGATCGGAGGTTCCTGACGAGACTGCTGCCAACCGGCTATAAATCTAAAATATCGGGCTGGTGGCAACGGCGGGCGAAGCGGGCGCAGCTTCAGGGAGGATCGAAATGCGGATCGGGGTTCATCTGCCGCAGATCGGGCGCAAGGCCGGGCCGGAGGCGATCCGGCGCGCGGC
>DASXMC010000489.1:0-2597 GCA_036495885.1 Allostellaceae bacterium
AGGGCGACAAGGTCTATTTCGGCCTCGCTGCGACCAACTCCACCGACGATCAACAGACGATCGCCTTCTTTTCGCCCGAGCGGGAACGGTTTCTCGAATATGATCTGACCAAGCTGATCCATTCGCTTGCCGTCCCGAAAAAGACCGTGGTCGGGCTGATCAGCACATTGCCGCTCGAAGGCGACATGATGGCGATGATGCAGGGCCGGCAGAGCCAGCCGACAGCCGTCTTCGAGCAATTGCAGCAGCTCGACAAGATCGACACGCTCGGGACCGACCTTGCTGCAATCTCGGCGGATGTCGATGTGCTGATGTTGGTGCATCCGCAAAATCTGCCGCCCAAGACCCTGTTTGCCATCGAGCAGTTTGTGCTGAGGGGCGGCAAGGCGTTGATTTTCGTCGACCCGCATTCGGAAATGCAGGCGGCGCAGCGCAATCAGATGACCGCAACCGGGGCCTCGAGCGCGAGTGATCTCGCCCCGCTGTTCAAGGCATGGGGCTTTGAGATGCTGCCGGGGGTCGTCGCCGGCGATCGCCGCGATGCGCAACAGGTCGAGGCGCCGATGCCCGGGCGCGGCGACGAGCCGCTCGATTACGTCGCCTGGCTCGATCTGAAGGCCGACAACCTCAACCGGTCTGACATGGTCACCGCCGATTTGAGCCATATCACGATGGCCTCGGCCGGGATTCTCCAGCCGCTTCCCAAGGCGACAACAAAATTCGAGCCGGTGATTTGGACCTCGCGCGACTCGGAGAAGATCCCAGCCGACAAGCTCAACGGCCCCCTGCCCGATGTCGCCGGCCTGCTCGCCGATTTCAAAGCGGACGACAAAAGCTATGTGCTGGCTGCACATGTGACGGGGCCGGCGCGGACAGCATTTCCGGCCGGACCGCCCAAACCGGCAACGCCGCCTATGTCCAAGCCCGGCGACAAACCTGCAGCCGCATCCGCACCCCCAGGCGGATGGCTCAAGGAAGCCGCCCATCCGATCAACGTCGTCGTGGTGGCCGACACCGATATGCTCGACGATCGCCTCTGGGTCGAGAGCCAGAATTTCTTTGGCCAGCGCCTCCTGACGCCGCTTGCCAACAACGGCGATTTCGTCGCCGATGCGGTCGATGTCTTGGGGGGCGGCGAGGATCTCGTCGGGTTGCGCAGCCGCGGCACCGCCGCCCGGCCGTTCCAAGTGGTCGATGAGATCGAGCGCCAAGCGCAAGCCCGGTACAGCGCCGAAGAGCACGCGCTCCAACAAAAGCTCAAAGCGACCGAGGCGAAACTCGCTGAGTTGACCGGCAAGAACCAGACCGACATCCCGGCGAATTTATCGCCGGAGGAGACCAAAACGATCGCCCAATTCCGCATCGACATGCTGCAGACCCGCCGGCAATTGCGCGATGTCCAGGCGGCGCTGCGCAGCAACATTCAGCACCTGAAGGACGGGCTCGAATTCCTCGACATAGCACTCATTCCGCTCATTGTCGCAGCGCTCGCGATTGTCGTCGGTTGGGTGCGGCGGCGCCGGCGTCGGCGGCGCTTCGCCGAAGCGTGACGGCGGGTCGACAATGCAGCGCCGCAGTCTGATCTTGCTGATTTTCACTACCGCCGTCATGGTTGCTGCGGCTGCGGCAGCGCTCGCTACCGCCAGTACTGGCGGCGGCGCTGATGGCGCCGACCAGCCGGCGCTCCCAGGTTTGGCGCAGAGGCTCGGCGATGCCGCCGCGGTCGAGATTAGGCGCACCGGGTTTGACCTAACCTTTGTGCGCGACGGCGACAGCTGGCTTGCGGCACAAAAGGGCAATTATCCCGCCGATGGCAGCAAGGTCCGCCGTGTTGTCCTGGCCCTGTCCGACATGACTTTGGTCGAGCCTAAAACCCGCGAGCCGCAGCTCTACCCGCGGCTCGAGGTCGAAGACCCCGGCAAGGGCAAATCAACGCTGGTGACGATCAAGGACAAATCGGGCGCCGATCTCGCACGGCTGATTGTCGGCAAGCACAGCTATGACCGGCTCGGCGAGGGTGATGACGGCATGTACGTCAGAAAGCCGGGAGATCCGCAATCCTGGCTGGCGCGCGGCTCGCTCGACCTCGCCGACGATACGCCGAACTGGCTCGCCCGCCGGATCGTCGACATCCCCGACAGCCAGGTGGCGAAGGTCGTTCTGACCCAGCCCGACGGCACCACGCTGACGCTGAGCCGGGCCAAACCGGACGCGAAATTCGCGCTCCAGAATCCGCCCAAGGACGCCAAATACAAAAGCGACACGGTACTGAGGGAACCGGCGATGGCACTCGAAACCTTGGACCTCGACGACGTCCAGCCGGCGGCGAAACTGCGGGTACCTGACAAGGGGGTCACGGCAGCATCCTACACGACGTTCGACGGGTTGACCCTCAACGTCAAATTGTTCCAGCACGACAACCAAAGCTGGGTGGCGCTCGCCGCCACCGGCCAAGGGAAGGCCGCCAAGGAGGCGAAAAATCTCGATCATCGGTTATCGCACTGGGTCTATGCGATCCCGGCCTACAAGGCCAAGATGCTCGAAACCAAGCTTGCCGACCTGATCGAACCATCCAAAGGTTCCTAAGGCGTGACGGT
>DASXMC010000490.1:0-1920 GCA_036495885.1 Allostellaceae bacterium
CGATACGGTCGAGCCACGGTGACAGCTGCGCCAAAACCGCGTCGAGAACACCCGCCCCCTCAGCAGCGGCGCGAGCCGCCGTTTCGGCGCGGGCTCGGCGCAGCGCCGGATCGGAGAGCAACAGCGAGACGGCGGCGGCGAGGTCTTCCGCGCCGGCAACGGTCTGCGTCGCCCCGGCAGCGGCGAGCGCTGCTGCCATCGCCGCACAATTGCTCATATCCGGTCCGTGCAGGACGGCGCAGCCGAGCCGCGCTGCTTCAAACGGGTTGTGGCCACCCCTCATGGTTAGCGAGCCGCCGATAAAAGCGATGCCGGCAACGCGGTAAAACAACCCCAGCGCGCCCATCGTATCGGCGAGATAAATCTCGGTGTCGAGTGTAATCGGCTCGCCTTGGCTGCGTCGGGCAACGGCGAGCCCGCAGGCCGTGAGCATCGCCGCCACCGCGTCTCCGCGCACTGCATGGCGCGGTGCTATAATCGTCAACAGACCGGGATGGGCGGCGGCCAGATCGCGGTGTGCCTCGGCCGCGATTTCCTCTTCGCCCGGATGCGTGCTGGCGGCAACCCAGAGTGGGCGTCCCATAGTCTGCCGCTGCAGCCGCCGCAGTTCCGCCAACTCGACCGGCAGTGGGCTTCCAGCCGCTTTCAGATCGCCGAGGGCCGCAACCTGGCGGCCACCGAGCCGGCGCAGACGATCGGCTTGCTCCGAATCCTGCGCCAGACATTGCGCAAAAGCGCCCAGCACCGGGCCGATCAACCCCGGCCATCGTTGCCAGCGGCGATAGGACCGCTTCGACAGCCGGCCATTAACCAAGATCATCGGAAGCCCGCGGGCATGCGTCGCCAGCACCAGATTGGGCCACAGCTCCGACTCGACCCACAGCGCCATATCCGGCCGCCAGTGATCGAGAAACCTGTTGACCCAGCGGGGCAGGTCAACCGGCGCGTATTGGTGGCGGGCGCGCATCGGCAGCCGCTGGGTCAGCAGCCGCGCCGAGGCCACGGTTCCAGTGGTCAGCAGAATTTCGAGTTGTGGTCGCGCCGCAAGCAACCGCTCGATCAAGCCCAGCACAGCGGTGGCCTCGCCGATGCTGGCGGCGTGAATCCAAACAAGCGGTCCGGATGGGCGCCGGGCACCTGATACGCCGCGGCGTTCGCCAAGTCGCGCTCGATCCTCCTTGCCGTGCCGGCAGCGCCGCCGCAGGTATATCCGGACCAGCGGCGCCAGCGGCAAGGTCAGCGCGCGATAGACGGAAGGAAGCATCAGGGCAAGTGTGTGGATCGCGAGAGCTCGTCGGGGGATGATAGGGATCCTTCATCTCGCGCGTTCCCGAGAGTGCAGACCGGCGGCAGCGGGTGACCCATGCGCCGGTCAGCCTCGCACACTATCGCCGCCATGCGTTGTTCGACAAGCAGCCGCGCATTTTCGAGCTCGGCTTCATCGAGATCATCCGCGATCTCGATCGGCTCGCCCCACAGGAACACGCCGCGGCCAAACGGCAACGCCACGTGAAACTGGTCCCAGGTTCTGGCGATCCGGCGCCGGCTCGTTGCATAGGTAATCGGTACGATCGGCACCTGGGCGAGCCGTGCGACATTGACAATGCCAATGCTGGCCCGCATCGCCGGGCCGCGCGGTCCATCAGGTGTGATCGCGACGCAATCTCCATTCCTGAGCCGGTTCAGCAAGTTTCTCAGCGCCGCCGAGCCGCCGCGCCGGGTCGAGCCGGCAATCGCTGCAATACCGAAATAGGCAACGGCATTGGCGATGATGCGCCCGTCTCGATGCGCCGAGATAAGCATGTGCATCGGCGCCATCCGTCGCCAGCCGAGCGGGATCATCATCATCCGGCCGTGCCAGAAGGCGCCAATAAACGGGCGTCCGGCGGCAAGCAGCGCGCGCGGATATTCGCCGTTTTC
>DASXMC010000491.1:0-2143 GCA_036495885.1 Allostellaceae bacterium
GGGCTTCATGCCCTGGACGGCCTTGGCGTACATGTCGATGATGATGTACTTGGTCTGGACCTCGGCAGCCTTCTGGCTCGGCGGCCCGGCGTAGCCCATCAGCCGACCGGCGCTCGGCAGGTGTTTGAACGGCTCCATAACGGGGTCGAGTTTCCACACCGCGTCGTTCTCCCAGAACTTGGTAGCGCCGTCGGTATAGCCCTGCTGCGAGGTGAACCATTCCTCGAAGACCGACTTTGTGTGGATCCAGCGCAAGAAGTCTTTGGCCGCCTTCTGGTTCGGCGAATAGCCCATGACCATGTCGATGAAGGGGCCGGGTAGGTTGAAATGCCCGCCGGCGCCGGTGCCGAGCGGCGCATGCGAGATATCGTCCTTCATCGGCGTACCCTTGTCGGTCAGATAGGTGTCGGGCCGCATTTTCGCTTCGAGGTAGATCGACGCACCGTTATTGGTGGCGGCGATGGTGCCGGAGAGAAAGGCCCGGTTATTGCTCGAATCGTCCCAAGCCAGCCCGCCTGGATCGCAACAATCGTTCCAGAAGGCGATCGCGAACTTGACCGACTCGACGGTCTCCCTGCTGTTGAGCGCGACAGTCTTCCCGTCGGCCTCCACCTCCTTGCCGCCCCACGACCAGAGATAGGGTACCAAAAGCCGGGCGCGTCGCCGAAGGTGTGGCCGAGCGTCTGCCCGATCGGATGGCCGTTGGCCTTCAGTTTCTTTCCGGCATCATGCCATTCGTCCCAGGTCACCGGGAATTTCGGGTAACCGACCTCGGCGAGCCAGAATTTCCGGTAGCAGACGAGCCCGCCGCCGACCGCCCATGGCGCGCCGATCCAATTTCCTTGATAGGTGCCGACGCTCTTGCAGATGTCGTAATAGCCGCCTTGCGCCTCGCCGATCTCCGCGGCGACATCGCTGACATCGGCAAGGCTGGTGGCGTAGAGCTGCGGCCAATTGTTGAGGGCCATGATGATGTCGGGACCGCTAGCCGACTGGATCGATGAGGTGACACGCGCCTGGATGTCGTTGGCGTTGATGGTCTCGAACCGGATCTTGACGCCGAGCGCCTTCTCACCCTCGGACAGGATCTTTTCCCTGAGAACCTTGTCGGAGGCCGGCACGAAATCGGACCAGCGCACCCAGTGCAGGCTCGCCTGCTGAGCGTAAGCGGGCGCCCGTCCTGTAGCGAGGATTGCCGTAAGACCAACCGAGGCCGCCGCCAACGCGCCGGTTCCTGAAACCTGCAACAACCGGCGCCGGTCGATGCGAGTCATGTTCTTCCTCCCAAGACTTTTGGCGGATCTTGCGTCGCGATCATGTGTAAGGCTACTTTCAGCCCGGGACAAGCCGGATCGGATACCGCCCGGACAACCTCGAGCACCGCTGGCACGCGCAGTCGGGCGTTGTCGCCGACACCATTGTTTGCCCAGGCGAGCGAACCTCGCATGGGGCTAGCGCAAAAAACGCCAACGCCGGCTCAGGCACTCAGCGACAGAAACCTTGCGGCGGCCTTGATGTCGGTGGCGAGCGCCAAGTGGCGTTGGGCCTGCTCAGCGTTCTCGCCCCAGGCTTCGATCTGAAAGGCTTCGTCGAACTGCGAGGCAGTAATAGGCCGCGGGCCGCGTCGAGGCGGTCCTCGTCGAGGGCAAGCGCGATGAGCAGCTAGCCGTAAGCTGCGGTCACCATATGCACGCGGTCAAGGCGAAGTCGTCCTGCGCGGCGACCGCCGCGGTAAACGTCTGCGGGCTCGCCTCGGGATCCCCGGCGGTGACCATCAGTGGAGCGTCGTAGCGCATAGAGTTCCGGACTGCCACATTTTGCGGTCGAACCCAGTGGCTTCATCACCGTCGCGCCAACGGCTGCTGTCGGCGCGTCTCGCCCGTTGCCCCGCGTCCCCACGAGGGTCCCCTGACCGAACCGATAGCGGCCGTTCAGCCTTGGCCGCGGGAACTGGTCTTCCTGCGCCCAAAGCCGTCCTTTAGGGACCAAAACTTGGAGCGCCCCCTCGGGCGGGCTTTGACGAATCGTCCGCAGCGACCCGGTTTTCTTGGGCATTCGGTTGACCACGCAGCGGCCCCTCTTATTGAAACCGCTTGGGAAAGCAGCAACGTTTGTATCGGGCAGGATTTGAGGGCTGTCTCAG